>NZ_JBHUXV010000023.1:0-110310 GCF_042669125.1 Streptomyces sp. NPDC057253
CCTCCTGAGAGGGGCCCGGCGTCTGAAGGCGGGAGTTACGGCGTGGCCGGCGGGTACAGCGACCGCGGCAGCTGGGACGCCGCCGCCGAGTCCAGCAGCCACAGCGTGCGGGCCCGGCCGCGGGCGCCCGCTGCCGGGGCCTGGATCTCGCCCGCGCCGGACAGGGCGATCGCCGCCGCCTGTGCCTTGTCCTCGCCGGCCGCCAGGAGCCAGACCTCACGGGCCGCGCGGATGGCGGGCAGGGTGAGGGTGACCCGGGTGGGCGGGGGCTTGGGGGCGCCGTGGACCCCGACGACCGTGCGCTCGGTCTCCCGCACTGCGGGCAGCTCCGGGAACAGGGACGCCACATGCGTGTCCGGGCCGACGCCCAGCATCAGGACGTCGAAGGTCGGCACCGCGCCGTGGTTCTCGGGACCGGCCGCACGGGCCAGCTCCTCGGCGTACGACGCCGCCGCGGCCTCGACGTCGTCACCGTGCGGGCCGTCCGACGCGGGCATGGCGTGCACGCGCTTCGGGTCCAGCGGTACCGCGTCCAGGAGGGCCTCGCGGGCCTGCGTGACATTGCGCTCCGGGTCGCCCTCGGGCAGATAGCGCTCGTCGCCCCACCACAGGTCCAGGCGGCCCCAGTCGATGGCGTCCCGGGCGGGCGCCGCGGCCAGGGCGGCCAGCAGGCCGTTGCCGTTGCGGCCGCCCGTGAGGACCACCGACGCCGAGCCCCGGGAGGCCTGCGCGTCCACGATCTTCGTGATCAGACGGGCCGCGGCGGCCTCGGCCATCAGCTCCTTGTCGCGGTGCACGACCAGCTGCGGGGTGCTCACTTCGCCGCCTTCCCGGTCAGGCCGGAGGGGACCGGTTTCAGCGCCGGCGGCTCCGCCGCTTCCGGTGCGGGAGCTTCCGCAGCAGCCTTGCCGACGACCGGTTCTCCTTTGGCCGACGGTCCCTCCGGGGCAGCCTCGACGTCCGAATCAGCCTTGACGTCCGAATCAGCCTTGACGTCCGCAGCAGCCTTGACGTCCGAGGAAGCCTTGACGTCCGAGGAAGCCTCGACGTCCGAGGAAGCCTCGACGTCCGAGGAAGCCTCCACAGGCGGCGCGACCGGCTGCTCCTGCCGCACCGCTGCGTCCGCGCTCCCGTTCGACACGTTCAGCCGATGCACGCCGAACCGCAGCGCGGAGGCGTACGTGTCGTCCGGGTCCAGCCTGCGCAGCTCCTCCGCGATCAGCTCCGCCGTGTCCCGGCGCTTGAGCGCCACCGCACGGTCGGGCTGGCCGTCGATGGACAGCGTGGCCAGGGAGCCGTCGGCGCGGTCCAGGGTGATCGGGCCGTTGCTGGTCTCCATGCGGACCGCGGTCAGCCCGGGCCCGGAGGACAGCGAACGCCGTACCGGCACGTCGAGCCGGTCCGCGAGCCACATCGCGAGGAGCTCGCAGCTCGGGTTGAACTCCTCGCCCTCCACCTCGACCGCCTTGACCTCGACGCTGACCTGGTCCAGGGCCGCCGCCAGCATCGAGCGCCACGGTGTGATCCGGGTCCAGGACAGGTCGGTGTCGCCCGGGGTGTAGGTCCCGGCGCGTTCCGTCAGCTCGCGCACCGGCTGCTCGGAGGAGTACGTGTCGGTGACCCGGCGCTGGGCGAGCGCCCCGAGCGGGTCCCCGGCCGGGTCGAGCGGCGCGTCGACCGGCCACCACACGACGACCGGCGCGTCCGGCAGCAGCAGCGGCAGGACGACCGACTGGGCGTGGTCGACGATCTCGCCGTAGAGCCGGAGGATGACCGTCTCGCCGGTGCCCGCGTCCGCGCCGACCCGGACCTCGGCGTCGAGGCGGGACTGGGTGCGGTCGCGGGGGCTGCGCGACACCCGCTTGATGACCACGAGCGTGCGCGAGGGGTGCTCGCGGGACGCGTCGTTGGCGGCCTTCAGGGCGTCGTAGGCGTTCTCCTCGTCCGTGACGATGACGAGCGTGAGCACCATGCCGACGGCCGGTGTGCCGATGGCCCGGCGGCCCTTGACCAGCGCCTTGTTGATCTTGCTGGCGGTGGTGTCCGTGAGGTCTGTCTTCATGGCCGGCGCCAGCTCCGTCCCTCTCGTGCGAGCATCTCGTCCGCCTCGACCGGACCCCAGGTCCCCGAGGGGTACTGGGCGGGCTTGCCGTGCGTGTCCCAGTACTCCTCGATCGGGTCGAGGATCTTCCAGGACAGCTCGACCTCTTCTGTGCGGGGGAAGAGGTTCGAGTCGCCGAGCAGCACGTCGAGGATCAGACGCTCGTACGCCTCGGGCGAGGACTCCGTGAACGACTCGCCGTAGGCGAAGTCCATGGACACGTCCCGGATCTCCATCGAGGTGCCCGGCACCTTGGAGCCGAAGCGGACGGTGACGCCCTCGTCGGGCTGGACGCGGATGACGATCGCGTTGGAGCCGAGCTCCTCGGTGGCCGTCGTGTCGAAGGGGGAGTGCGGCGCCCGCTGGAAGACCACCGCGATCTCGGTGACCCGGCGGCCCAGCCGCTTGCCGGTGCGCAGGTAGAAGGGGACGCCCGCCCAGCGGCGGTTGTCGATCTCCACCTTGATGGCCGCGTAGGTGTCGGTCTTGGAGTTGGGGTCGATGCCCTCCTCCTGGAGGTAGCCGACCGCCTTCTCGCCGCCCTGCCAGCCCTCGGCGTACTGTCCGCGCACGGTGTCCCGGCCCAGGTCCTTCGGCAGCTTCACCGCGCCGAGCACCTTGGTCTTCTCGGCGGCCAGCGCGTCCGCGTCGAAGGAGGCGGGCTCCTCCATGGCGGTGAGGGCCATGAGCTGGAGCAGGTGGTTCTGGATGACGTCACGGGCGGCGCCGATGCCGTCGTAGTACCCGGCCCGGCCGCCGATGCCGATGTCCTCGGCCATGGTGATCTGCACGTGGTCCACGAAGGACCGGTTCCAGATCGGCTCGAACATGGTGTTGGCGAAGCGCAGCGCCAGGATGTTCTGGACCGTCTCCTTGCCCAGGTAGTGGTCGATGCGGAAGACCTGGTCCGGGGCGAAGACCTCCTCGACGGTCGCGTTGAGCTCCTCGGCCGACTTGAGGTCGTGGCCGAAGGGCTTCTCGATGACCGCGCGGCGCCAGGAGCCCCTCGCCTGGTCCGCCAGCCGGTGCTTCTTCAGCTGCTGGATGACCACGGGGAAGGCGGACGGCGGCACGGACAGGTAGAAGGCGAAGTTGCCGCCGGTGCCCTGCGCCTTGTCGAGTTCCTCGATGGTGTCGCGCAGCCGCTCGAACGAGTCGTCGTCGTCGAAGGTGCCCTGGACGAAGCGCATCCCCTGGATGAGCTGCTGCCAGACCTCCTCGCGGAACGGCGTCCGGGCGTGCTCCTTCACGGCGTCGTGGACGACCTCCGCGAAGTCCTCGTGCTCCCAGTCCCGTCGGGCGAAGCCGACCAGTGAGAAGCCCGGCGGCAGCAGACCCCGGTTGGCGAGGTCGTACACCGCGGGCATCAGCTTCTTTCGGGACAAATCGCCCGTGACGCCGAAGATGACCAGGCCCGACGGCCCCGCGATACGCGGGAGCCGTCGGTCGGCGGGGTCACGCAGCGGGTTGCTGCTCGACAAGGTTTCAGCCCTCCGAGGGGGCGAGGCGCTGAAGCTCCGCCTCAGTCGACTTGAGCAGGTCGTTCCAGGACGCCTCGAACTTCTCGACGCCCTCGTCCTCCAGGAGCTGCACCACCTCGTCGTACGAGATCCCGAGCTTCTCGACCGCGTCGAGGTCGGCGCGGGCCTGCTCGTACGTACCGGCGATCGTGTTGCCGCGGATCTCGCCCTGCTCCTCGGTGGCGAACAGGGTCGCCTCCGGCATGGTGTTCACCGTGTTCGGCGCGACCAGTTCCTCGACGTACATGGTCTTCTTGTACGCCGGGTCCTTGACGCCGGTCGAGGCCCACAGCGGACGCTGCTTGTTCGCGCCGGCGTTCTCCAGCCTGGACCAGCGCTCGCCCGCGAAGACCTCCTCGTACGCCTGGTAGGCGAGGCGCGCGTTGGCCACGCCGGCCTTGCCGCGGGCGGCCTTGGCCTCCTCGGTGCCGAGCGCGTCGATCCGCTTGTCGATCTCGGTGTCCACGCGGGACACGAAGAAGGACGCCACGGAGTGGATCTTCGACAGGTCCAGGCCGCGCTCCTTGGCCTTCTCCAGGCCCGCCAGGTAGGCGTCCATGACCTCGCGGTAGCGCTCCAGCGAGAAGATCAGCGTGACGTTGACGCTGATCCCGAGGCCGATGACGTCGGTGATCGCCGGGATGCCCGCGCGGGTGGCCGGGATCTTGATGAGGGTGTTGGGGCGGTCGACGAGCCAGGCGAGCTGCTTGGCCTCGGCGACGGTCGCCTTCTCGTTGTGCGCCAGACGCGGGTCGACCTCGATCGACACGCGGCCGTCCTGGCCGCCGGTGGCGTCGAAGACCGGGCGCAGGATGTCGGCGGCGTCGCGGACGTCCGCCGTGGTGATCATGCGGATGGCCTCTTCGACCGTGACCTTGCGGAACGCCAGGTCGGAGACCTGCGCGTCGTAGCCGTCGCCCTCGGAGATCGCCTTCTGGAAGATCGAGGGGTTGGTGGTGACGCCCACGACGTGCTGCTGGTCGATCAGCTCGGCGAGGTTGCCGGACGTGATCCGCTTGCGCGACAGGTCGTCCAGCCAGATCGCCACGCCTTCTTCGGAGAGGCGCTTGAGTGCGTCTGTCATGGAATTACATCTCCTACGTGTCGTATGTGAGCGTCAGCGCTGGGCGGCGGCTAGGGATTCCCGCGCCTTCGCGGCCACGTTCTCGCCAGTGAAGCCGAACTCCTGGAAGAGCAGCTTGCCGTCCGCGGAAGCACCGAAGTGCTCCAGGGAAACGATGCGGCCGGCGTCCCCGACGTACTTGTGCCAGGTGAGACCGATACCGGCCTCGACCGCGACGCGGGCCCGCACGGACGGGGGCAGGACGCTGTCCCGGTACCCCTGGTCCTGCTCCTCGAACCACTCCACGGACGGCATGGAGACGACGCGGGTCGGCACACCGTCGGCTTCGAGCCGCTCGCGCGCGTCCACGGCGACGTGCACCTCGGAACCGGTGGCGATGAGAATCACCTCGGGCGCTCCGGTGGAGGCCTCGAACAGGACGTAACCGCCCTTGGCCGCGTCCTCGTTGGGCTCGTACGTCGGCACGCCCTGACGGGTCAGCGCGAGACCGTGCGGGGCGCCCTTGCCGAACTCCTTGGTGTACCGCGCCAGGATCTCGCGCCAGGCGATCGCGGTCTCGTTGGCGTCCGCGGGACGGACCACGTTGAGGCCGGGGATCGCGCGCAGCGAGGCCAGGTGCTCGACCGGCTGGTGCGTCGGGCCGTCCTCGCCGAGACCGATGGAGTCGTGCGTCCACACGTACGTCACCGGCAGGTGCATCAGCGCCGAGAGCCGGACGGCGTTGCGCATGTAGTCGGAGAAGACGAGGAACGTGCCGCCGTAGATACGGGTGTTGCCGTGCAGCGCGATGCCGTTCATCTCCGCGGCCATGGAGTGCTCGCGGATGCCGAAGTGGATCGTGCGGCCGTACGGGTTCGCCTCCGGCAGCGGGTTGTCCGCCGGGAGGAACGAACTGTTCTTGTCAATCGTGGTGTTGTTCGAGCCGGCGAGGTCGGCGGAGCCGCCCCACAGCTCGGGGACCACGGCACCGAGGGCCTGGAGCACCTTGCCGGACGCGGCGCGCGTGGCCACACCCTTGCCGGGCTCGAACACCGGGATCGCGGACTCCCAGTCCTTGGGCAGCTCACCCGCGGCGATGCGGTCGAACTCGGCCGCGCGCTCGGGGTTGTTGTTCCGCCACTCCTGGAAGGACTTCTCCCACTCGGCCTTGGCCTGCCGGCCGCGCTCCAGCGCCTGCCGGGTGTGCGCGATGACCTCGTCGGAGACCTCGAAGCTCTTCTCCGGGTCGAAGCCCAGCACCCGCTTGGTGGCCGCGACCTCGTCGTCGCCGAGCGCCGAGCCGTGCGCCGCCTCGGTGTTCTGGGCGTTCGGGGCGGGCCAGGCGATGATCGAGCGCATCGCGATGAAGGACGGCCGGTCGGTGACCGCCTTGGCCTTCTGGATCGCCTCGAAGATCGCGGCCGGGTCCAGGTCGCCGTTGGCCTGCGGCTCGACGCGCTGCACGTGCCAGCCGTACGCCTCGTACCGCTTGGGGGTGTCCTCGGAGACGGCCGTCTCGGTGTCGCCCTCGATCGAGATGTGGTTGTCGTCCCACAGCAGGATGAGGTTGCCGAGCTGCTGGTGACCGGCCATCGAGGACGCCTCGGCGGAGATGCCCTCCTGGAGGCAGCCGTCACCGGCGATGGCGAAGATGTAGTGGTCGAAGGGGGAGGTGCCCTGGGCGGCCTCCGGGTCGAACAGGCCGCGCTCGTAGCGGGCGGCCATCGCCATGCCCACCGCGTTGGCGACACCCTGGCCGAGCGGACCGGTGGTGGTCTCGACGCCCTTGGTGTGGCCGTACTCCGGGTGACCCGGGGTCTTGGAGCCCCAGGTGCGGAAGGACTTGAGGTCGTCCAGCTCCAGGCCGAAACCGGCCAGGTAGAGCTGGGTGTAGAGGGTCAGGGACGAGTGGCCGGCGGACAGCACGAAGCGGTCGCGTCCGACCCAGTCGGGGTCGGCGGGGTCGTGCCGCATCACCTTCTGGAAGAGGGTGTAAGCGGCGGGAGCCAGGCTCATCGCCGTACCCGGATGGCCGTTTCCGACCTTCTGTACGGCGTCGGCGGCCAGGACGCGGGCGGTGTCGACGGCCCGCTGGTCCAACTCGGTCCACTCGAGGTCTGTGGTGGTCGGCTTGGTGCTCACCCTGGGTCAGGGCTCCTCTCCACATGTCACGCATGTCGAATGCCGGTGCACGGGAAGCCCCGGCCGTTGTCGAGCCTACCCCCGCAAGTACGTGCGTTTTTTCGAGTCATTCCAGACTGCCGGGCCGTGCGGGGATCCGCCTCCCGACTGGCCCGGATCGTGTTCGGCAAGTGAATACGCAGCCGCTCGTACGAGTGCTCAACCGAGTGACGCCGGGCTCTTCCGGGGGCGTCCTCGGACACGACCCGACCCCCGCGAATATCGGGGTATGGGCAACGTCTACAGTGGCGTGGTACGCGCGAGCCTTTACCGGGACTTCACACGGCTGAGGCTTGCTGGGATGTCTCTGTAGGGGTGTGCGTGACGGCCGTCGAATCCCGTCCAGCCGGTGTGCTGGGGGAGAGCAAGAGCTCGAGTCACCGGCCGTTCGGGGCCCGGGCCAAGGCGTTCGTGGCGCTGACCAAGCCGCGGATCATCGAGCTGCTGCTCATCACCACCGTTCCGGTGATGTTCCTGGCGCAGCAGGGGGTGCCGGACCTGACGCTGGTGCTGCTGACCTGTGTCGGCGGCTACCTCTCCGCGGGCGGCGCCAACGCGCTCAACATGTACATCGACCGCGACATCGACGCGCTCATGGACCGCACCTCGCAGCGTCCACTGGTGACCGGCATGGTCTCGCCGCGGGAGTGCCTGGCCTTCGGCATCACGCTGGCGGTCGTCTCGACGCTGCTGTTCGGCCTGACCGTCAACTGGCTGTCCGCCTGGCTGTCGCTCGGAGCGCTGCTCTTCTACGTCGTCGTCTACACGATGATCCTCAAGCGGCGTACCTCGCAGAACATCGTGTGGGGCGGCATCGCCGGCTGTCTGCCGGTCCTGATCGGCTGGTCGTCGGTCACGAACTCCATGTCGTGGGCGCCGGTCATCCTCTTCCTCGTCATGTTCTTCTGGACGCCGCCGCACTACTGGCCGCTGTCCATGAAGGTCCGCGAGGACTACGCGCGCGTGGGCGTGCCGATGCTGCCGGTGGTCGCCTCCAACAAGGTCGTCGCCAAGCAGATCGTCATCTACAGCTGGGTGATGGTCGGGGTCTCGCTGCTGCTCACCCCGCTCGGCTACACCGGCTGGTTCTACACGGCGGTCGCGCTGCTCGCGGGCGGCTTCTGGCTGTGGGAGGCGCACGGCCTCCAGAACCGCGCCAAGGCCGAGGTGACGGGCGGGAAGCTCAAGGAGATGCGGCTGTTCCACTGGTCGATCACCTATGTGTCGATCCTGTTCCTCGCGGTCGCGGTGGACCCCTTCCTGCGCTAGGCGCCACTGAGGCGAGGGTCACGTCGCCGCCCCCTTTACCGGTCGGTAGCATCCTGGGCATGGCAGACACGCAGCAGGTGGACGCGAAGGCCGAGCGCAGGGTCGCCCGGCTCGCCAAGCAGATCAGCGCCTTCTCCAAGGAGCACGGCGGCGCCGAGGGCCAGCTGGCCTACATCGGCGAGCGCGGCACCCGGATCGTCCTCGTCGGCGAGGACGGCGGCTGGGGCGACCTGGTGGCCCCCTCGTACGACATCGCCGAGAAGGCCGTCGAGAAGGCCGGCATCACCGTCCACGAGAACTTCGACGGCGAGTTCGCGGCCAAGGTCAGGACGGGGCCGTACGAGTGGAGCCGCATGGCGGGCATCCAGGTCGGCGGTCCCTCGAACGGCTGAGATCTCTCGCCCTTTCACATGGGGTGTGCGTCCCCAACACCTGACACCCGGTTCACCCGTTAGGACCTGTGAGTAGCCCACACGGTCCAGACACGGGGAGTCCGGATGATCGAAACGCCGTCCCTCGTGGACCAGTACTGCCACGGCGTACTGAGAACAGAGCTGGGCCTCGGCACCTTCGAGGCCCAGCTGGCCCGCACCGAGGGCCCGCCCGCACCGGGGACCACGCTGTTCGACACCCAGACGGGCTTCGCCGTACGACGCTGGTGCCCGCCCTTACTGGGCCTGGAACCGCACTGCCCGCCCGCGCGTTATCTGGCCCGGCGCCGTGAGCTCGGCGTCCTGGAATCGGGCCGCAGGCTGCTCAGGGGCAGCGGCATCACGACCTATCTGGTCGACACCGGACTGCCCGGCGACCTCACCGGCCCCACCGAGCTGGCCTCCACCGCCGCCGCCGAGACCCGCGAGATCGTCCGCCTGGAACTGCTCGCCGAACAGGTCGCCGACACCTCCGGCACCGTCGAGTCCTTCCTCGCCAACCTCGCCGAGTCCGTGCACGGAGCCGCCGCGAGCGCGGTCGCCTTCACCTCGGTGGCGGGCGTACGGCACGGTCTCGCGCTCGCTCCCGAGCCGCCGGGCCCCGGCGAGGTGCGGGGCGCCGCGGGCCGGTGGCTGACGGGCCGCCGGGTGGGCGGCGAACTCTCCGATCCCGTGCTGCTACGGCACCTGCTGTGGATCGCGGTCGCCTCCGGGCTGCCCCTCCAACTGCACGCCGGGCTCGGCGAGCCCGGCCTGCGCATCGACCGCACCGACCCGGTCCTGCTCACCGACTTCGTCCGGGCCACCGCGGGCCTCGGAACCGACCTCGTCCTGCTGCACAGCTACCCGTACCACCGGCACGCCGCCCACCTCGCCGGGGTCTTCCCGCACGTCTACGCCGACTCCGGCGCCGCCCTGGTGCGCACCGGCGCCCGCGCGGCGACCGTCCTCGCGGAGATCCTGGAGCTGGCCCCCTTCGGCAAGATCGTCTTCTCCAGCGGCGCGCACAGCCTGCCCGAACTGCATGTCGTGGGCGCCCGCCTGTTCCGGGAGGCGCTGGCCCGGGTGCTGGGCGGCTGGGTCGCCGAGGGCTCCTGGTCGCTGACGGACGCGCAGCGGGTGGCGGGACTGATCGCGGCGGGGAACGCGCGGAGGGTGTACGGACTGGAGTGAGGTGTACAGGATGGCCTCATGCAGCAGACAGAGGCGTTACTGGACCGCTTCCTCGCCGGGCTGGAGCCGCTCGACCCCGTCGCCGTCTGGGCCCACGGCTCGCTGGCCGGGGGTGACTACCAGGAGGGCCGCAGCGACCTGGACCTGATCGCCGTACTGCCCGCGCTCCCGCCCCGCACGGTGTGGCGGCTGGCGAAGCTGCACGCGCGACTGCGGGCGGAACCGCTGGCCGGTCAGCTCCACTGCACGTACCTGACACCGTCGGCCGACCCCGGCCGGCGCCACCTCACCTGGGCCCACCAGCAGCTCTTCAAGCGGCCGGTCACCCCGGTGACCCGTCGGGAGCTGCACGACTTCGGGCGCGTCCTGCACGGGAAACCGCCGACGGGCCTGCTGCCCCCGGTGACGGACCGGGAACTGGCCGACTTCGTCGTCCGCGACCAGCGCGACTTCTGGCGCCCGGCCCTCGACAACGCCCCGCTGTGGACCCGGGACGTGTGGGTCGACCTGGGACTGGTGACCTTCGCCCGCGCGACCGTGACCGTGCGGGAGGGCCGACTGATCTCGAAGCGTGAGGCGCTGGACTTGCTGCCCGGCCTAGGGGCACCGGTGTCGGTCGTCGAGGACATCCGGCGGCGCCGCTACGGCGATCCCGGACCCCCCGTCCCCGACCGGGCCGCGCTGACCCGGAACTACCTGGGCCCGGCGATCGACGAGCTCGTGGCGGCGTACGGCTGAGCCGGGACCTCGGGCAGCTCGCCCCCGGGGCGCTCCCGCAGGGCCAGCAGGACGCGCAGGACGGCGATCCACACCAGGGCCGAGCCGAGCATGTGCAGGCCGACCAGGAACTCGGGCAGGTCGGTGAAGTACTGGACGTAGCCGATGACGCCCTGCGAGAGCAGGACCAGGAAGAGGTCCCGGGTGCGGTGCAGGGGGCCCTTGGGGGCGTCGACCGCCTTGAGGATGAACCACAGGGCGAAGGTCAGGGACACCACGATCCAGGCGAGGACCGCGTGCACCTTGGCCACCGTCTCCCAGTCCAGCGGCATCCGCTCGACCTCGCTGGAGTCACCGGCGTGCGGTCCGGCGCCGGTGACGACGGTGCCGACCAGGATCAGCAGGGCGGCGGCCGCGACCATGAACCAGACCAGCTGCTGCACCGGCTTGCCGACCAGCGGGCGGGGTGCCGTGTCGCCCTCGCGGGTGCGCTGCCACATCACGGTGGCGACGGTGATCAGGGCGGTGGTCGCGACGAAGTGGGCGGCGACGGTGTAGGGGTTGAGCCCCACCAGCACGACGATGCCGCCGAGGATCGCGTTGCTCATCACGATCCAGAACTGCGCCCAGCCCAGCCGGGTGAGGCTGCGGCGGCGGGGCTTCTCGCTGCGGGCCGCGATGATGGCCCAGCCGACGGCCGCGCACAGCACGTAGGTGAGCATCCGGTTGCCGAACTCGATGGCCCCGTGCACCCCCATCGCGCTGGTCGCGGTCAGCGAGTCGTCCGTGCACTTGGGCCAGGTCGGGCACCCGAGCCCCGACCCGGTCAGCCGCACGGCCCCACCGGTGACCACGATGACCACCGACATCACGAGCGCGGCGAGAGCCGCCCGCCGAACCGTCCGGGGAGTCGGGGTCCAGCGTGCGGCGATGAAGGCGAGCGGGTTGCGGACGGCCGCTACGGCGTCGGCGCGGGTCACGTTTGGCACGCCGTCCATCGTAGGGGGCCGCTTGTGCACGCGTTCACGAGGGGGCGGGAAGGAGCGGGACATCGCTGCCGGTGCCCCGCTCCCGTTCCTCCGTATCCAGGCGCCGGAGGGTCAAGGGGCGCAGATCACCTGGGCCTTGAGGTGCCAGGTGGCGGCCAGTCCGGAACCCAGTTCGGACACGGTCGTCCGAGCTCCGGGCGGACGCACGGTCGAACGGAGCTCCACGGGGACCAGCCGGTTGAGGACCCCGGCGTTCCCGGACAGGCGCACACCGGCACCGAAGGCACGGGTGCCGCGCGGGCAGGCGGCGAAGGCCGTCCCTGACTGTGCCGCGCCGCTGACCGCCTGCCAGACGCTCTCGCGGAGGGTCTGGCCGAGCGGACCGGTGCACACGCCGTAGGCCGTCACCGACCAGAGGGCAGAGGTCGGCGTTGCCTCACCGCCGCGCACGGTGGCGGACCTCAGCCGCGAGTCGGCGGCGACGGAGTTCAGGCCGGCTTTGAAGTCGGCGCCGTTCATCCGCCCTCCGGCAGCGAGAAGCCTCTTGCCCGCGGGGCAGAACACCTGCGCCGTCTTCCAGGGGCCCGACGTGGACGCCGATGTCCGCGCCTCGTACGTGAGCCCGGCCGGCGCCTTGGCGCACACCGCGTGGGCCACCACGTGCCACGCCGCCCGCATGCCGCTGCCGGGGTCCCGCGGCACCAGTTCCTGCGCCACGGCCACCCATCCGTTGCGCTGCGGGTATGACCCTCGCAGCAGGACGCGGTTCTGGCCGCCCACGATCCGGACACCGCCTCCGAGCGCCACCTTGCCCGCAGGGCAGCGGGCAAGGACGGAGTGCGTCCTGCTGGAGTTGTGAACGCCGGCCCTGGACACGATGGTGTACCCGGCGACGGGCGCCTGCGGTGCCTCCGGGGGAGGGACCGCCGCCTGTGCCGCCGTGGTGAACAGACCCATCCCCGTCGCCACCGCGGTGAGCCCGAGGAGCGTACGGCGCTGTCGTGTGTTCATGGCACCTCTTTCTCTCCCGCCGCACCATCCCGTCGATGAGCGGCATTTGTGTGAACTGGGGCATACTTCAGCGCGCCGCGTCGCTACGCTCCTTGATGGGCGCTTGGAGGGCCTTGGCATCGGCTTGGAACGGGGGCGGTGTGCCATGTCGGCCACGGAGTTCGGCATCCTCGGCCCCCTGCGGGTCCTCCGCTCCGGCGCGGTCCTCCCGTTGGGCGGACCGCGGCAGCGCGCCGTGCTCGCCCTGCTGGTCGTTGAGCTGAACCAGACGGTCCCGACGGACCGGCTGATCGACGAGGTGTGGGACGGCGACCCGCCCGACGGCGCTGTCACCTCGGTGCAGACGTACGTCTTCCATCTGCGCCGGGTGCTGGAGCCGGAGCGGGCCCGCGGCGCCCCGGCCGAGCTGCTCGTCAGCCGCAACCGCGGCTACCTGCTCAAGGCCGATCCCCTGGCCACCGACGCCGCTCGCTTCGAGGCCGGGCTGCGGGAGGGGCGGGAGGCACTGGAGGCCGGCCGCTACACCGAGGCGTGCAGGACACTTCGGACCGCTCTCGCGCTGTGGCGGGGCGACGTACTGGAGGACCTGGGCGAGCACGGTTTTGTACGGAGGGAGGCCGGCCGGCTGACGGAGCTGCGGCTGGCGGCACTGGAAGCCCGGATCGAGGCGGATCTGGCGCTCGGGCGGCATACGGCCGTCGTGGGCGAACTGGAGCAACTGCTCGCCGCACATCCGCTGCGCGAGCGGTTCTCGGCCCAGCTGATGCTGGCCCTGTACCGGTGCGGCAGACAGGCCGAGGCCCTGGCCTGCTACCAACGCCTACGGGAAAGACTGCGCGACGAACTGGGCCTGGACCCGGACGAATCGGTGCGGCGGGTCCACCAGGCCATCCTGGCGCACGATCCGGTCGCCGCTTCTCCACCCCGCAGGACGATGCCGGGATCACCGCGCCACCGGCGTTTCCCGGCCGCGGTCGGCTCCCTCACTGCGATCGCCCTGCTGTGCGCCGGTCTCGTCTCCGGGGCGAGTGCTCCCCGATCGGTCGTCCCCGAGCTGGCCGCCAACAGCGTCGGTGCGCTGTCCGGTGGCAGCGGTCCGCCGGTGCGGGTCGGGCAGAGTCCGGACGGGCTGGCGTACGGGGCCGGTTCGGTCTGGGCGGCCAACAACGGTGACGACTCCGTCAGCCGTATCGACCCGCGGACCCGTGCCGTGCAGCTCATCCCCGTCGGCTCGGACCCCGTGGCGGTCGCGGTGAGCGGCGACGACGTGTGGGTGGCCAACAGCGGGGACGGCACGGTCTCGCGGATCAACGCGACCGCCGACCGGGTCGTCGACGTCCTGCCGGTGGGGAACCTGCCCTCGGCCGTCGCGGTCGGCCCCGCCGGGGTGTGGGTCGCGCTGAGCGGCGACAACGCGATTCGGCGGATCGACCCGGAGTCCGGGCGGGTCGGGCCGCCCGTCGTGGTGGGCGGCGGCCCCGCCGGGATCGGAGTGGGTGAGCGGACCGTCTGGGTGGCCAACAGTCTCGACGGCACGGTGACCCCGGTCGACGCCGCCACCGGCCAGGCCCGCGGACCGGTCCTTGTGGGCACCGGCCCGCAGGGCGTCGCCGTCACCGACGAGGCGGTGTGGGTCGCCAACGGTCTCTCGCTCACCGTCTCCCGCATCGACACCCGCACCGGTGTGGTCACCACGCACGGGGTGGGCGACGGCCCCCGTTCCGTGGTGGCGGGCCCGGACGGGGTCTGGGTGAGCAACGAGTACGACGCGACGGTCGTCCGGCTCGATGCCGGTACGGGGCGGGTGGTGCGGACGATCCGGACCGGGAGTGCGCCAAGGGGGCTGGCCATTGCGGAGAGGGCGGTGTGGGCGGCGGGACGCGCCCTGGCGGCGCCGGGGCATCGGGGCGGCACGCTGACCGTGCTGGGGTGGGGAGGCGCTTCCGACTACGGCATCGATCCGGCGGTCGTCTACAACGCGGAGGCCGCCCTGGCGCTGAGCGTCGTCTACGACCACCTCGTGGGCTTGCGCCAGTCACCCGGTGGATCGGAACTCACCCTGGTGCCGAACCTGGCCACCGAGCTGCCACGGCCCACGGACGGCGGGCGTACCTACACGTTCACACTGCGGCGGGGGCTGCGTTACTCCGACGGTCGCCGAGTCGTACCGGCGGACTTCCGGCGCGGGGCGCGGCGGGCTCTGACCGTCGGGGGAGGCAATCCCAGGTACTTCACGAAGATCGTCGGAGGTGCCGCGTGCCTGGCCCGTCCCCAGCGGTGCGATCTCTCGCGTGGGATCACCACCGACGACGCCACGCACACCGTGACCTTCCACCTCACCGCGGCGGACCCTGCCTTCCTCGACAAGCTCTCGATGTTCGTGGTGCCGACGCCGCCGGGCGTACCGGACGGTCCCGTCGGGTCCGTTCCCCTGCCCGCGACCGGTCCCTACCAGGTCGCCGGCTACCAGAAGGGCAAGCAGCTCAGCCTGAAGCGGAACCCATACTTCCGAGAGTGGTCCCGGGTGGCCCAGCCGGCTGGCTATCCCGACGTCATCCGCTGGCGGACGGTCGGTTCGACGCTGCAGCAGGTGGCGGAGGTGAACGCCGGGCGGGCCGATCTGGCGATCCAGCTGAACACCCATCCCGAACCGTCCTACCTGCGGCAGCTGGCTGTGCGGTATCCGACGCGGCTGCACACCAGCCCGTCGTTCTTCACGGTGTACGAGACGTTCAACACGAGGGTGCCGCCCTTCGACGACAGGCGGGTCAGGCAGGCCCTGTCGTATGCAGTGGACCGTGACCGGATGGTGGACCTGATGGGCGGGCCGGAGATCGTGTCCTCCACCTGTCAGTCCCTGCCCAAGGGGTTTCCGGGCTACCGGCCCTATTGCCCCTACACCCGGGAACCGCGAGCGGACGGCACCTGGCAGGGCCCTGATCTCGCCAGGGCCAGGAAGCTGATCGCGGAATCGGGCACCCGAGGAATGTCGATCGGGGTGTGGACCTGGGGCATGGAGTCGGCGCGCCGCGTCGCCGCCTACCTCGTGGACCTCCTGGGCGAACTCGGCTATCGGGCGACCCTGCACGTCCTCCCCGAGGACGACCGCTACTGGAACACGGTGGGGGACTCACGGACACGGGCCCAGTTGGTGTTCCAGGGGTGGGTGCCGGATTACCCGTCCTCGGGCACCTTCTTCACGCCTCTGCTCACCTGTGACGGTTTCCGACCTGCCGACGGTCCCGGCACCCTGAACTACGCCGGGTACTGCTCCCCGTCCTTCGACCGGCTCGTCGCCACCGCCCAGGACGTCGAGCGGTCCGATCCAGGCAGGGCGCGGGAGTCGTGGGCGCGGATCGACCGGAAGGTCATCGACGAGGCGCTGTGGCTGCCCGTCGTCAACTTCAAGCAGGTGGCCTTCGCCTCCGCCCGTCTCGGCAACTACCAGAGCACATCGGCCTCCGGACCACTCGTCTCCCAGATGTGGGTCCGCTGAGCGGACTCACTCCCAGCGGAAGAAGCGTCCCGCCGCGGCCAGTCCCACGACCCCCCACACCGCGAGGATCCCCAGGTCGCCCCACGGCACCCCGGCCCCGTGCAGCAGTACGTCCCGCAGGCCGTCCGAGAGAGCGGTGATCGGCAGCAGGCTCAGGACGTCCTGGGTGCCCTCGGAGAACCGGTCGAGCGGGACGATGACGCCGCCGCTGACCAGCAGGAGCAGGAAGACCAGGTTGGCGGCGGCCAGGGTGGCTTCCGCCTTCAGGGTGCCGGCCATCAGGAGGCCCAGGCCGGAGAAGGCCGCTGTGCCGAGGAGCAGGAGCAGCGCGACGGTGAGGGGGTTGCCGTGCGGGGACCAGCCCAGGGCCAGGGCGATGACCGTGAGCAGCGCCACTTGCAGGATCTCCGTCACCAGGACCGACGCCGTCTTCGCCGTCATCAGGGCCCAGCGGGGGAGCGGGGAGGAGGCCAGGCGCTTCAGGACGCCGTAGCGGCGCTCGAATCCCGTGGCGATGGCCTGGCCGGTGAAGGCCGTGGACATGACCGCGAGGGCGAGGACGCCAGGGGCGAGGAAGTCCACCGCCTTGTCCTGGCCCGTGTCGACGATGTCCACCGAACTGAACAGGACCAGGATCAGGGTGGGGATCACCACCGTCAGCAACAGCTGTTCGCCGTTGCGGAGCAGCATCTTCGTCTCCAGGGCGGCCTGCGTCGCGATCATGCGTCCCAGGGGCGCGGCGCCCGGCTTCGGGGTGTAGGTGCCGGTGGCCGTCATGCGCGCAGTTCCTTACCCGTGAGCTCCAGGAAGACGTCTTCCAGGGTGTGTCGTTCCACCGAGATTTTCTCCGGCATGACGCCGTGCTGGGCGCACCAGGAGGTCACCGTCGCCAGGAGCTGCGGGTTGACCTTGCCGACGACCCGGTAGGAGCCGGGGGTCAGTTCCGCCGCCGTGCAGTCGGCCGGCAGGGCCTTCAGGAGGGAGCCGACGTCCAGGCCGGGGCGGCCGGTGAAGCGCAGGGTGTTCTCGGCGCCGCCCCGGCACAACTCCTCGGGGGTGCCCTGGGCGATCACCCGGCCGCCGTCGATGATCGCCACGTCGTCGGCGAGCTGTTCGGCCTCGTCCATGTAGTGCGTGGTGAGGATGACCGAGACGCCGTCGGCGCGCAGGTCGCGGACCAGGTCCCAGGTCGCGCGGCGGGCCTGCGGGTCGAGGCCCGCCGTCGGCTCGTCCAGAAAGACCAGCTCCGGGCGGCCGACCACGGCCATCGCGAGCGCCAGGCGCTGCTGCTGGCCGCCCGACAGCCTGCGGTACGTCGTCCTGCCGCAACCGCCCAGGCCCAGGCGCTCGATCAGCGCGTCCACGTCCAGCGGGTGCGCGTGCAGCCGGGCCACGTGCCGGAGCATCTCGTCGGCCCGGGCACCCGAGTACACGCCCCCGGACTGGAGCATCACGCCGATCCTCGGGTGCAGCTCACGCGCCTGTCGCACCGGGTCGAGGCCCAGGACCCGTACCGTGCCGGAGTCCGGCTTCCGGTAGCCCTCGCAGGTCTCGACGGTCGTCGTCTTGCCCGCGCCGTTGGGCCCGAGTACGGCGGTCACGCCCGCCCGGGCCACCAGGTCGAGGCCGTCCACGGCGGCCTTCGTGCCGTACCGCTTCACCAGGGCGTGGACCTGGACCACGGGCTCACTTCGCATGGGCCCGAGTCTAGGTTCGCGGCCCGCGCGGCCGGTGGGCGGGTGCAGGATCTCCACCCGGCGCACTCCCGGGCACGTCCTCGCGGGAGCGGTGCAGCGGCAGCCAGCGCTCGGCGTACGCCACCGCGTCCGCCACCGGGAACAGCCGTACGTCGGCCCCGCCCACCCTTCCCCGTACGACGACCCCGGTGTCCCGCTCGAAGTCGTAGCCCAGTTCGTCGAAGCGGTCCGAGGTGATCGAGACCTCCGTGACCACCTCCCAGCCGGCCGGTCCCGGGCGGCCGACCTTCACCCGCGGGGTCGGTATGCGGTACTCGGCGAGGTGGAAGCTCGTGCAGGTGTCGTAGCCGGCGCCGAGAAGCAGCACGCGCGCGTGGAGGGCCTCCAGGCGGGCCAGGGGGCTGCGCTCGCCCAGGCGGCAGTCGGGGGCGTGGCCGTCCAGGACGGCACGCGCGCGTGGGCCGATCGCCGCGAACGAGGTCTGCGGGTGCGCGCTCCTGAGCGCGCCGGACCAGGTGCGCACGGTCTCCGGGACCACGCCCACCCCGCGCGAGGGCGTGACGAGGGGGTCGTAGGCGGGCATGGTCGCGCGGATGGTCTCCCACCAGTCCTCGGGCACCGGCGGGTTGCTCCACACCGCCGGGTCCGAGAGGTCGCCGGTCTGGGTGGGGACCACGAGGGTGCCGTCCGGGCCGAGGGCGTCGAGGAGGCCCTGGACCACCGCGACGGAGCCTCCGCAGACCCAGCCGAGAGAGCTGAGGGAGGAGTGCACGAGGAGGGTCTCGCCGGTGCGGACACCCAGCTCGCGCAACTGCCCGGCGAGGGAGTCGCGGGTGACAAGTGGGCCGGTGGGAGGTGGTGTCGGCATGGTTCGGGAGTGTCCCTGACAGAACCGCCGCGCGCCACCCGATTGATCGATCAAAGATCGTTTCCGCAGGTCAGGTTAGGGATGCCTAAGTGATGCAGGGCACCGTCCTCCGGGGCGGGCGCGGCTTGCCCGGTCCTGAGGAATTACGCAACAATGGCGTTGTGAAAAACGTCGGCGAGGCTCGGGAGACCCCCACGGGGGCCCCTCAGGAGGAGCTCGCGACCGGTGAGCGGTCCACCCGCAACCGCGTCGCGCGATCCATCCTGGACCACGGGCCGTCGACCGTCACCGAGCTGGCCGGGCGGCTGGGGCTCACCCCCGCGGCCGTACGGCGTCATCTGGACGCTCTGGTGGGCGACGAGGTCGTCGAGGCGCGGGAGCAGCGGGTGTACGGGGCGCGGACGCGCGGCCGGCCCGCCAAGGTCTTCGCGCTCACCGACTGCGGCCGGGACGCCTTCGACCAGTCCTACGACAAGCTCGCCGCGGACGCCCTGCGCTGGATCCAGGAGCGGTTCGGCGGGGACGAGGCGATCGTCGCCTTCGCGCGCGCGAGGATCGCCGCGCAGGCCGAGGAGTACCGCAAGGCCGTCGAGTCCGCCGCCCCCGAGGAGCGCACCGAAGCCCTGGCCAAGGCCCTGAGCGCGGACGGGTACGCTGCTACGGCGCGGAGCGCACCGGTCGGCGAGCAGCTCTGCCAGCACCACTGCCCGGTGGCCCATGTCGCGGAGAAGTTCCCGCAGCTGTGCGACGCCGAGACGGAGATCTTCTCCCAGCTGCTCGGCACGCACGTCCAGCGACTGGCGACCATCGCGCACGGCGACGGCGTCTGCACGACGTTCATCCCCAAGATTTCCCACATGTCTGATCACGCATCTGCAAGCACGGCCGGGAGGAACCCCGCATGACTCTCCCCACGGAGACTGCCCACCCTGAGCTCGAGGGCCTGGGCAAGTACGAATACGGCTGGGCCGACTCCGACGAAGCCGGCGCCTCTGCGAAGCGCGGTCTGAGCGAGGAAGTCGTACGCGACATCTCCGCGAAGAAGAACGAGCCGGAGTGGATGACCAAGCTCCGCCTCAAGGGTCTGCGCCTGTTCGACAAGAAGCCCATGCCGAACTGGGGCTCGGACCTCTCCGGCATCGACTTCGACAACATCAAGTACTTCGTGCGCTCCACGGAGAAGCAGGCGGAGTCCTGGGAGGACCTTCCCGAGGACATCAAGAACACGTACGACAAGCTCGGCATCCCGGAGGCGGAGAAGCAGCGCCTCGTCGCCGGTGTCGCGGCCCAGTACGAGTCCGAGGTCGTCTACCACCAGATCCGTGAGGACCTGGAGGAGCAGGGCGTCATCTTCCTCGACACCGACACCGCCCTCAAGGAGCACCCGGAGCTCTTCAAGGAGTACTTCGGCACCGTCATCCCGGTCGGCGACAACAAGTTCGCGTCGCTGAACACCGCGGTGTGGTCCGGCGGCTCCTTCATCTACGTGCCGAAGGGCGTGCACGTGGAGATCCCGCTCCAGGCCTACTTCCGGATCAACACCGAGAACATGGGCCAGTTCGAGCGGACGCTGATCATCGTCGACGAGGACGCCTACGTCCACTACGTCGAGGGCTGTACGGCGCCGATCTACAAGTCGGACTCCCTGCACTCCGCGGTGGTCGAGATCATCGTGAAGAAGGGCGCCCGCTGCCGCTACACGACCATCCAGAACTGGTCGAACAACGTCTACAACCTGGTCACCAAGCGCGCCGTGGCGTACGAGGGCGCGACCATGGAGTGGATCGACGGCAACATCGGCTCCAAGGTCACCATGAAGTACCCGGCCGTCTACCTGATGGGCGAGCACGCCAAGGGCGAGACCCTGTCCATCGCCTTCGCGGGCGAGGGCCAGCACCAGGACGCCGGCTCCAAGATGGTCCACATGGCGCCGAACACGTCGTCGAACATCGTCTCCAAGTCGGTGGCGCGCGGTGGCGGTCGTACGTCCTACCGCGGTCTCGTCGAGATCGGTGAGGGCGCCGCCGGATCCAAGTCGAACGTGCTGTGCGACGCGCTGCTCGTCGACACCATCTCCCGCTCCGACACGTACCCCTACGTGGACGTCCGCGAGGACGACGTGTCCATGGGCCACGAGGCGACCGTCTCCAAGGTCTCCGAGGACCAGCTCTTCTACCTGATGAGCCGCGGTCTCTCCGAGTTCGAGGCGATGGCCATGATCGTGCGCGGCTTCGTCGAGCCCATCGCGAAGGAGCTGCCGATGGAGTACGCGCTGGAACTCAACCGGCTGATCGAGCTCCAGATGGAAGGCGCGGTCGGCTAAGCGATCGCCGTCCATCCAGTCACTTACGCAGGAAGAGAGCAGACCGACAGCCATGGCTGAGGCTCAGAACATCCCGGTGGGGTCCACCACCGCCGGCTCGATCGCGGTGGCCGCCGAGTCGACCGTCGCCACGCGCATGAGCGCGCCCCCCTCCTTCGACGTGCAGGACTTCCCCGTCCCGCACGGCCGTGAGGAGGAGTGGCGGTTCACCCCGCTGGAGCGCCTGCGCGGGCTGCACGACGGCACCGCGGTCGCCACCGGCGAGGGCGTGAAGGTCGACGTGCAGGCTCCCGCGGGCGTCACCGTCGAGACCGTCGGCCGTGACGACGCGCGCCTCGGCCGGGCGGGCACCCCGGTGGACCGCGTCGCCGCCCAGGCGTACTCCGCGTTCGAGCAGGCCGGCGTGGTCACCGTCCCCAAGGAGACCGTGCTCACCGAGCCGATCCGCATCGCCGTGCACGGCGAGGGCGGCACCCGCTTCGGCCACCAGGTCATCGAGCTGGGCGCCTTCGCCGAGGCCGTCGTCGTCATCGACCACACCGGTGACGCCGTCCTCGCGGCCAACGTCGACTACGTCCTCGGTGACGGCGCCAAGCTGACCGTCGTCTCCGTCCAGGACTGGGACGACAAGGCCGTCCACGTGGCCCAGCACAACGCGCTCATCGGCCGGGACGCGTCCTTCAAGTCGGTCGTGGTCACCTTCGGCGGCGACGTCGTACGGCTGCACCCGCGCGTCTCCTACGCCGGCACCGGCGGCGAGGCCGAGCTGTTCGGGCTCTACTTCACCGACAAGGGCCAGCACCAGGAGCACCGCCTCCTGGTCGACCACAACACCCCGCACTGCAAGTCCAACGTCGTCTACAAGGGCGCGCTCCAGGGCGACGACGCGCACGCGGTGTGGATCGGTGACGTGCTCATCGAGGCCAAGGCCGAGGGCACCGACACCTACGAGATGAACCGGAACCTCGTCCTCACCGACGGCGCCCGGGTCGACTCCGTGCCGAACCTGGAGATCGAGACCGGCGAGATCGTCGGCGCCGGCCACGCCAGCGCCACCGGCCGCTTCGACGACGAGCAGCTCTTCTACCTGATGGCCCGCGGTATCCCGGCCGACGAGGCCCGCCGACTGGTGGTCCGCGGCTTCTTCGCCGAGCTGGTCCAGC
This sequence comes from Streptomyces sp. NPDC057253, assembly GCF_042669125.1. Lineage (NCBI taxonomy): Bacteria > Bacillati > Actinomycetota > Actinomycetes > Kitasatosporales > Streptomycetaceae > Streptomyces > Streptomyces sp. NPDC057253. The sequence continues at coordinate 22,003 of NZ_JBHUXV010000023.1, forward strand.
AGATCGGTGTCGACGACATCGAAGAGCGCCTCCTCGCGAAGATCGACGAGGAGCTGGAGGCCACCGTCTGATGGCCTACGTACGTGCCTGCGGCCTGAGCGAGCTGGAGGAGGACACCCCGAAGCGGGTGGAACTCGACGGCACGCCGGTCTCCGTCGTGCAGACCGAGGGGGAGGTGTTCGCCATCCACGACATCTGCTCGCACGCGAACGTCTCGCTCTCCGAGGGCGAGGTGGAGGACTGCCAGATCGAGTGCTGGCTGCACGGCTCCAGCTTCGACCTGCGCACCGGCAAGCCGTCCGGCCTTCCCGCGACGCGCCCCGTCCCCGTATACCCCGTAAAGATCGAAGGGGACGACGTGCTCGTCTCCCTCAACCAGGAGTCCTGAGGCAATCCATGGCAACGCTTGAAATCCGCGACCTGCACGTCACCGTCGAGGCCGACAACGCCACGAAGGAGATCCTCAAGGGCGTCGACCTCACCGTGAAGCAGGGCGAGACGCACGCCATCATGGGCCCCAACGGCTCCGGCAAGTCGACCCTCGCCTACTCCCTCGCGGGTCACCCGAAGTACACCATCACCGGCGGCACCGTCACCCTCGACGGCGAGGACGTCCTGGAGATGGAGGTCGACGAGCGCGCCCGCGCGGGCCTGTTCCTGGCGATGCAGTACCCCGTCGAGGTCCCCGGCGTCTCGGTCTCCAACTTCCTGCGCACCTCCGCCACCGCCATCCGCGGCGAGGCCCCCAAGCTGCGCACCTGGGTGAAGGAGGTCAAGGAGGCCATGGAGCGCCTCAACATGGACCCCTCCTTCGCCGAGCGCAATGTCAACGAGGGCTTCTCCGGCGGTGAGAAGAAGCGCCACGAGATCCTCCAGCTGGAGCTCCTCAAGCCGAAGATCGCGATCCTCGACGAGACCGACTCCGGCCTGGACGTCGACGCCCTGCGCGTCGTCTCCGAGGGCGTCAACCGCGTCCGTGAGACCGGCGAGGTCGGCACCCTGCTGATCACGCACTACACGCGCATCCTGCGCTACATCAAGCCCGACCACGTGCACGTGTTCGCCGGCGGCAAGATCGTCGAGTCCGGCGGCGCCGAGCTCGCGGACAAGCTGGAGAACGAGGGCTACGAGGCTTACACGAAGGGTGGCGCATCCGAGTGACGCAGTTGCCGGGCCTCCTCGACACCGAGGCGATCCGCAAGGACTTCCCGATCCTGGACCGTCAGGTCCACGACGGCCGGAAGCTCGTGTACCTGGACAACGCGGCGACCTCGCAGAAGCCGCGCCAGGTGCTGGACGCCCTGAGCGAGTACTACGAGCGCTACAACGCCAACGTCCACCGCGGTGTGCATGTGCTCGCCGAGGAGGCCACGGCGCTGTACGAGGGAGCGCGCGACAAGGTCGCCTCCTTCATCAACGCGCCCTCGCGCGACGAGGTGATCTTCACCAAGAACGCCTCCGAGTCGCTCAACCTCGTGGCGAACATGCTCGGTTGGGCCGACGAGCCCTACCGCGTGGACTCCGAGACCGAGATCGTCATCACCGAGATGGAGCACCACTCCAACATCGTGCCGTGGCAGCTGCTCTCGCAGCGCACCGGCGCGAAGCTGAAGTGGTTCGGCCTGACCGACGACGGCCGGCTCGACCTGTCCAACATCGAGGAGATCATCACCGAGAAGACGAAGATCGTCTCCTTCGTGCTGGTGTCCAACATCCTGGGCACGGTCAACCCGGTCGAGACGATCATCCGCCGGGCGCAGGAGGTCGGCGCGCTGGTCTGCATCGACGCCTCGCAGGCGGCGCCGCACATGCCGATAGACGTGCAGGCCCTCCAGGCCGACTTCGTGGCCTTCACGGGCCACAAGATGTGCGGTCCGACCGGTATCGGAGTGCTGTGGGGCCGGCAGGAACTCCTGGAGGACCTGCCCCCGTTCCTCGGCGGCGGCGAGATGATCGAGACCGTGTCGATGCACTCGTCGACCTACGCTCCCGCCCCGCACAAGTTCGAGGCGGGCACGCCCCCGATCGCGCAGGCGGTCGGGCTCGGTGCGGCGATCGACTACCTCCAGTCGATCGGCATGGACAAGATCCTCGCCCATGAGCACGCGCTGACCGAGTACGCGGTCCAGCGCCTCACCGAGGTCCCGGGCCTCAGGATCATCGGCCCGACCACGGCCGAGGACCGGGGCGCGGCGATCTCCTTCACCCTGGGCGACATCCACCCCCATGACGTGGGCCAGGTCCTCGACGAGGAGGGCATCGCGGTCCGGGTCGGCCACCACTGCGCGCGGCCGGTCTGCCTGCGGTACGGAATTCCTGCGACCACGCGAGCGTCGTTCTATCTGTACTCCACGCCCGCCGAGATCGACGCACTGGTCGACGGGCTGGAGCACGTACGGAACTTCTTCGGCTGAGAGGCTGTCGTGAAGCTGGACTCGATGTACCAGGAAGTCATCCTGGACCACTACAAGCACCCGCACGGGCGTGGTCTGAGGGACGGCGACGCCGAGGTGCACCACGTGAACCCCACGTGCGGTGACGAGATCACCCTCCGCGTGAAGTACGACGGCACGAGGATCGAGGACGTCTCGTACGAGGGCCAGGGCTGCTCGATCAGCCAGGCCTCGGCCTCCGTGCTGAACGATCTGCTGGTCGGCAAGGACCTGGCGGAGGCGCAGAAGATCCAGGAGACCTTCCTGGAGCTGATGCAGTCCAAGGGAAAGATCGAGCCCGACGACGCGATGGAGGAGGTGCTGGAGGACGCGGTCGCGTTCGCCGGTGTCTCCAAGTACCCGGCCCGGGTCAAGTGCGCCCTCCTCAGCTGGATGGCGTGGAAGGACGCGACGGCCCAGGCGCTGGACGCCGACGCCGAAAGGAAGACGGCATGAGCGAGACCATTGAGATGAAGCCGGCCTCCGAGGAAGAGATCCGCGAGGCGCTGTACGACGTCGTCGACCCCGAGTTGGGCATCGACGTGGTCAACCTCGGCCTGATCTACGGCATCCACATCGACGACGCGAACATCGCGACCCTCGACATGACGCTGACCTCGGCGGCCTGTCCGCTGACGGACGTCATCGAGGACCAGGCCAAGTCCGCCACGGACGGCCTCGTCAGCGAACTGCGCATCAACTGGGTGTGGATGCCGCCGTGGGGCCCGGACAAGATCACGGACGACGGGCGGGAGCAGCTTCGGGCGCTCGGCTTCAACGTCTGAGCGAGTCCGACCGGTGGTTCGAAGGGGCCGTGGCCAGGTGCCGCGGCCCCTTTCGCATGCTCAGGACAGCCCGCCCACCAACTGGAACGAGGAGTCCGCCAGATACTGGGAGCTGTACTCGAAGCGGTCCAGGCGGACCACGAAGTTCTTGTGACGGAGGAAGTAGCCGGGGTAGTTGACCGACTCCAGCATCACGGCGCCCGGGGCGTACGAGGAGTCCCGGGGGCAGAACGTCGCGTCCTGCTCGAAGAGCGACGAGCCGTCGTCGCGGGCGGCACGCAGGACGAAGTTGCTGTGGCGCAGGTACTTGCCGTCGTGCGTGACGAAGGAGTAACAGGAGGCGTTCGCCAGGCCCTTGACCTGCTTGAAGGTCGAGTCCTCGCGGGATTCCGAGCCGCGGACCGGGTCCAGGGCCACGTAGTACTCCGTCACATGCCAGTAGCGGTCGGGGTAGTTGACCGCGCGGACCGAGCGGTACGTCACCGAGGGCTTCGGCTTCGACGAAGCGCTCTTGGACGGGGTGGACTTGGGCGGCTTCGGCGTGGCCGTCACCGTGGCGGTGGGGCCGGGACCCTGCTGGCGGGGGCTCCGGGGAGTGGGGGACACCGACGAGAGACCGCTGTCGCCCTCCGGGGGGAGGGTCGTCGCCGGCTGCGAGGAGAAGGAGATCAGACCGGATCCCTCGTCCCGCGCGGTCTTCGCCGTCCTGGCGTCCTCGTTGTCGGTCGCGGCTATCGCCGCCACACAGGCGACGATCGTGGCCACCGCCAGCGCACCGGCGAGATAAAGCCGTCGGGTGCCGGGTGTGCGGGCGGTGTCCAGTGTCCAGCCGTTCTCCCAGGGGCGGTCCTGAGGCGGCCGGGACTTCTCTTCGGGCATGCGCGATTCCTCCGGCGCGGCGCAGGTGTGCGACGGCCGCTGCTGTGGTGGCGCGGTATGTGAAAGGTGAAACACAGTGGTTCCGGAGGGAACAGTAGTGGTTACCGGGGGTTGTCAGCAGCCCTTTGAATCGAACGGTTTCCACATTCCCTGCCCAAGCAGTCCGTCCGGCGTTCATGTCCGCCGTTATGTACGCTTGTACACATGGGATATCTGCTCCTCGCCGGAGCCATCGCAGCCGAGGTCGCGGCGACCACGGCCATGAAGTACACCGAGGGCTTCAGCCGGCTCGGCCCCTCACTGCTGACCGTGCTCGGCTACGTCCTGTCCTTCGCCCTGCTCGCCCAGACCCTGAAGACGGTGTCCGTCGGCACCGCCTACGCGATCTGGGCCGGCGTGGGCACCGCGACCATCGCCACCATCGGGATGCTCTTCCTCGGGGAGGGGATGACGGTCACCAAGGCCGCCGGGATCGCGCTGATCATCGTCGGGGTCGTGGTGCTGAACCTGGGCGGGGCGCACTGATGGCCCGGCGCTACGACCCCGAGCGCCGGCAGCGGATCATCGACGCGGCCATCCGGGTCGTCGGCGAGAAGGGCCTCGCGGGGCTCAGCCACCGCAGTGCCGCCGCCGAGGCCGATGTGCCGCTCGGCTCGACGACGTACCACTTCAAGAGCCTGGACGAGCTGATGGTCGCCGCGCTGCGCCAGGCCAGCGAGGGCTTCGCCAAGGCGGTCGCCGCGCACGGAGCGCTGGACGGTCCCGGCGGGGACCTCGCCGCCGACCTCGCCCGCGTCCTCGGCGAGTGGCTCGGCGGCGACCGTACCGGCGTCGAGCTGGAGTACGAGCTCTACCTCGCCGCGCTGCGCAGGCCCGCGCTGCGCCCCGTCGCCGCCGAATGGGCCGACGACCTCGCCGCCCGCCTCGCGCACCGCACGGACCCGGTCACGGCACGGGCCCTGGTCGCGCTGACCGACGGGATCTGCCTCCAGGTGCTGCTGACGGGGGTGCCGTACGACGAGAGGTATGCGCGGGAGATGCTGGCGCGGGTGATTCCCTGATCCTCGCCGGGGTCCGTGAACTCTTCGTCGTCCATCGGGCGGGCCCTGGCGCGCACCGGTGAGGATCCAGGGCCCCGCCGACACGGCCCCGAGGAGCCTTGACCCGGCCGACAGCCGCTTCGGTCCTGTTGGGGCCGGTGCCCCGCACCACGTGGGGAGTCCGGGGCACCGGAAGGCAGGTCGTACCGCCCGGCTTCTGAGACGGCCCGCGTGCGGGTTCGCCTCGTGCGCCCCCCGGCGGTTAGGTTGCCCTCATGACCGACACGACTGCTCCGCGTATCACCGGCGCCATCGCCGCAGGCCTCGCCACCGTCGCCGCCGACGGCACCGTTCTCGACACCTGGTTCCCCGCTCCCGAGCTGGCCGCCGAGCCGGGTCCCGCAGGCACCGAGCGGCTGTCCGCCGAGCGGGCCGTGGAGCTGCTCGGCGAGGGTGCCGCGAAGGCGATCGGTCCGGACGCCCGGCGCGGTGTCGAGGTGGTCGCGGTCCGCACGGTCATCGCCTCCCTGGACGAGAAGCCGCTCGACACCCACGACGCCTACCTGCGCCTGCACCTCCTCTCGCACCGCCTGGTCCAGCCGCACGGCCAGAGCCTGGACGGCATCTTCGGCCTGCTCCCCAACGTGGCCTGGACCTCGCTCGGCCCGGTCGCCGTCGACGACGTCGAGAAGGTGCGCCTGAACGCCCGCGCCGAGGGCCTGCACCTCGCCGTGACGAGCGTCGACAAGTTCCCGCGCATGACGGACTACGTGGCCCCCAAGGGCGTCCGCATCGCCGACGCCGACCGGGTGCGGCTCGGCGCGCACCTCGCCGCGGGCACCACCGTGATGCACGAGGGCTTCGTCAACTTCAACGCCGGCACGCTCGGCACGTCGATGGTCGAGGGCCGGATCTCCGCCGGTGTCGTGGTCGGCGACGGCTCGGACATCGGCGGCGGCGCCTCCACCATGGGCACGCTCTCCGGCGGCGGCAACGTCCGCATCACCATCGGCGAGCGCTGCCTGATCGGCGCCGAGGCGGGCGTGGGCATCGCGCTCGGCGACGAGTGCGTCGTCGAGGCCGGTCTCTACGTCACCGCGGGCACCCGGGTCACCATGCCCGACGGCCAGATCGTCAAGGCCCGCGAGCTGAACGGCGCCTCCAACATCCTCTTCCGCCGCAACTCGGTCACCGGCACCGTCGAGGCCCGCCCGAACAACGCGGTCTGGGGCGGCCTCAACGACATCCTGCACAGCCACAACTGAGGTGCTTCCGCCGCCTCGAAGATCACTTACGGGTTACCAGGCGTGACCTCGCGGGCGTTTCGGCAGATGAACGGGTGGACGCAGAGTCCGATCAGAGGCCGAGACGACGAAACAGGGGCGGAACAATGAAGAACAGGCGGGCATGGGCCGGGGCGCTGCTCCTGGCGGGGGCGTCCTGCGGGATGTCGGCCGGCACCGCGAGCGCAGACGAGACCAACACCGGCTCCCATAATGGCCCCCGGGTCGGCCTGGTCAACATCGGCCAGGTGGACGACCCGATGGAGGACGTCCTCGAGCACCTGCTGCTGATCGGCGACGGGTACTCCTGGAACTGACCCGCGCCGAGGTCGCCGTAGAGGATTCGCCTCTGCGGCGACTTTTTTCATGTCCGCGGCATAGCGGGGGAGGCCCGCAGGCGTCACAAGGGGCGGAGGGACGGCGCACCGGCGCCGCCGGGGAAGAGAAGGTGACGATGAATGCCGAAGGGCTGGAGAGTTTCCGGGACTTCGTGGACAGCAGGTCGTCCGCCCTGCTGAAGACCGCCGTCCTCCTGTGCGGGGGAGACCAGCACGCCGGTGAGGACCTGCTCCAGAACGCCCTGGTCCGGGCGGCCGGGCGCTGGCAGAAGATCGACGAACCCGAGGCCTACGTACGGCAGGTCCTCTACCGCCAGCAGGTCAGCCGCTGGCGGCTGAAATGGCCGCGCCGGGAGCTCAGCGTCGCCGAGCCGCCCGAACCGGCGGGCACCGGAGGGACCCCGGCCGACACCGCCGCCGCCACCGAACTGCGCCTCGTGATGCGCCAGGCCCTGTCCCGGCTCACCGCACGCCAGCGCACCGTCCTGGTGCTGCGCTACTTCGAGGACCTGCCCGAGGCCGACGTGGCCCGGCTGCTCGGCTGCTCGGTCGGCACCGTGCGGTCCACCACCCACCGCTCGCTGGCCCGGCTGCGCTCGCTCGCACCCGAACTGGCCGCCCTCGGGCCCGCCGACGCCGAGCGCATCGCGTCCCGTGACTACTCGCCCGTGGAGGTGCGTCCGTGAACGTCGACGACATCGTGCGCGACGCGCTGCGCGAGCAGGCTGCCGAACAGCCCCCGGCCGCGGCGGGGTTCGCCGACCGGGTGCTCGCCGTGCGGCGCCGCCGCCGCAGTCGCAGGATCGCGCTCGCCGCCGCGGCCACGGTCGCCGCGGTCACCGTGGCGGTGGCCGTACCGCTGCTGGACTCCGGCAAGGACGACGTACGGCCCTCGGGCGGCGGCGGTGGAATCGTGGTGGAGAAGAAGACGAAGGCCCACCCCGACCAGTCGCCGCCGCGCGAGGAGATCTCCGTCGGGGGCACGAGCCTTGCGGGGTACTCCCTCTCGGAGACGGTCGAGAAGAGCGCGGACAGCGCCGTCCGCCGGCGCACCTACTACCTGCTGGACCCGAAGACCGGCACCTACGCCAAGGCCGCGAACTGGTCCTGGGTCGCCGTCGCCCCCGGAGGGAGGACCGCAGCCGTCCTCGAACGAGAGCTGCCCGTCCCCCGGATCGGTCTGCTCGACCTGACCACCGGCAAGGTCGAGCGGTGGATCCAGGTCGACCACCGCGTCGGCGGGGTCACGTTCTCCCGCGACGGCCGCAAGCTGGTCGCGACGACGTACAGCCAGAACCCCGACCGGCTGGTCAAGACGGAGGGCAACGTCGAGTGGGGCCAGCCGTGGACGTCGAGCCGAACCGGCTACTTCGTCCTCGACGTGGCCTCCGGGGCCGGCGCCTGGACCGAGATCAAGCTCGCGGGCGACTCCGACGACCCCATGAGCGGCACCATGCTCAACAGCCGCCAGGACTTCGCCCTCACCGACGACGGCAGGTACGTCTGGGAGGGCCGCCCCATGGAACCGGGCTATGCGTTCTACGACCTCTCGGGCAAGGAGGTCCCCGCGCCGGCGGGTTACCAGTACCTGTCGTGGTTCGTCGACGCCGGCACGTCACCCGACGGCAAGCTCGTCGCCGGTGACTTCGCGGGCAAGAAGTGGAAGACGTCCTCGTACGTCCTCGACGCCGAGACCGGTGCGAAGACCGAGGTGCGCGGTCAGCAGCTGCTCGCCTGGGTGGGCAACAAGCAGCTCATCGCCTGGGACATCGGCAAGAACGACAAGAACGAGTTCCACCAGCGGCTGGTGCTCGTCACCATCGGCAGCGACAAGGAAACCCCGCTCAGCGGCTTCCGCGCGGGCAACGACGGCGACGCCGGACGCTGGGAGCCGCTCTTCGCCCAGCCCTGACCGGACCGTCAGGCGGCCACGAACCGTTCGTACTCCGCCAGCAGCCCGTCGGCCGTCTCCCGGTCGGCGGGCCGCAGCGGTGCACGGACCGGGCCGGCGGGCAGGCCGAGCGCGTTGAGGAGGGCCTTGGCAGTGACCGTGCCGGGCAGGCCCGCCGCCATCATCGCCTCGATCAGCGGAACGGCCCTCTGTTGGAGGCGGGCGGACACGGGGGTGTCGCCCGCCTCGAACAGGTCCAGGATCGCCCGGAGCCGGTCCGGGACCACGTTGGCCACGGTGCTGACGTATCCCGCCCCGCCCACCGCGTACAGCGCGAGGATCTGCTCGTCGCAGCCCGCGTAGTACGCGAGCTCCGTGCGGTGCAGGACCTTCTGGGTGCCGAGGAGGTCGTAGGAGCAGTCCTTGACCGCGACGATCCGGGGGTGCTCGGCGAGCCGGATCATGGTCTCCGGCTCGATGCGGGTGCCGGTGCGGCCCGGGATGTCGTACAGCATGACGGGCAGACCCGAGGCGTCCGCGACCGCCCGGAAGTGCGCCTCCAGCGCGTCCTGCGGTGGCCTGCTGTAGTAGGGGCTGACCACCAGCACCCCGTCCGCACCCGCCTTCTCGGCCGCCAGGGCGAGCTCGACGGTGTGCCGGGTGTCCGAGGTGCCCACGCCCGCCACCACCGACGCCTGCTCGCCCACCGCCTCCCGGACCGCCGTCACCAGCGCCGACTTCTCCGCGTCCGTGGTCGTCGGCGACTCGCCCGTGGTGCCGGACAGGACGAGGCCGTCGCAGCCGTGCGCGACCAGGTGCGCGGCCAGGCGCTGGGCGCCGTCGAGATCGAGCGCGCCCTCCGCGGTGAAGGGGGTGACCATGGCGCACAGCGCGCGGCCGAAGGGAGCAGGCGTAGTCGTCATGGGGGTAGTCTCGGCCCGCCGACAGTGAAGCTCCACTTAATTCTTCTGCGGAGTACCGGTAAGAGAAGCTTCACCATACGGTCCTAGGCCCTATGTCCATTACGGCCCGCATGGGTCACCATGGCGAGAAGGGACCCCTGAGCGTGGGAGGCGTCATGAAGCTCGGCAAGGCACTGGCCACCGGAGTCGCCGAAGAGCGGCCGCAGATCCAGGACGACGAACTCGACCTTCCCGAGGAGATCAAGGAACTGAAGGCTCCCGAAGAGGTTCCGGCGGCCCGATGAGGCTGCGGCTTCCGGAGGAACGCCCCGCGGAGCCGCCGACCGGATACAAGATCGCCCACCCGGTGCTGTCCCAGGACGGCACCCGGGCCGGGTTCACCGGTGTGTCGCTCGGCGGCGCGCTGCCGTACGGCGTCCTGGCCGACGCGTCCTGCGTCTACGGCCTGCGGCACCGGGCGCCGAACCGCCGCTGCGACTGCGGCTTCCACTGCGTGCACGACCGCGCCGCGGCCGAGGCGCTGCTGTGCACGGCCGAGCACCGCACGGCCGTCCTCCTCGACGTCCTGGTCCTCGGCCGCTACCTCCGCTTCGAGCTCGGCTTCCGCTACGCCCGCCAGCGGGTGCGGACCGCCACCGTCGGAGCGTGTGCCTGCGGCACGGTCGCGGCCGCGCTCGCCGACGCCGGCTGGGGCCGGCCCGGCTGGCGGGCGCTCGCCCCCTCGTGCGCGGCCTGCCTTCGAGGCCGTACGGCCGTCTCGCTCGCCGGGTTCGCCCGGCTGGCCGGGGAGGGGCTGCGGGTGATCGCGGGCCCGGCCGGTCCTGTCGTGGCCGGCCTCGACGCACCCGAGGGGCTCGGCGTGCCCGAACTCGCCGCCGAGGCCGCCCTGTTGCAGGCCCGGCTCGACTGGTTCCAGAGCCAGCTGGCCCGCCTCGGCGAGCGCGGCCCGGACGGCGGACCGCAGGGGTAGCGGGGGCCCGGCCGGGTACCCGGGGGTTCCGACCGAGAGGAGGCGGAACACCGTGACCGGAACCACGGCCCCCAGGCCGGCCCACGACGAACACCATTCGGTGGGCGAACTCGTCGGGCAGGCCACCGAACAGCTCTCGCGGCTGGTGCGGCAGGAAGTCGCCCTCGCGAAGGAGGAGTTGACCGCCAAAGGCCGGCGGGCCGGGCGCGGCGGCGGGATGCTCGGCGCCGCGGGCGCCTTCGCCTACGCGGGACTGCTCGCGCTCGCCGGGACGGGCATCGCCGCGCTGTCGCTGGTGCTGTCGGTCTGGGCCGCGGCGCTGATCGTGACCGGCGTGCTGTTCGTGATCGCCGGCGTGCTCGCCGCGACCGGCCGTGCCCAGCTGCGCGGCGCCACGCCCCCCACGCCCGAGGCGGCGCTCGACAGTGTCAAGGCCGATGTCGAGGAGATCAGGGAAAGGGCGCACCGATGACGGACAGGACGACCGGCGACCACGCCCCTTCAGGGGCCAAGGGCCCCGATGAACTGCGGCGCCAGATCGAGCGGACCCGCAGTGAACTGGGCGACACGGTGGAGGAGTTGGCAGGAAAGATGGACGTGAAGGGCCGCGCCCGGGCCCGGGCGGCAGATCTCAGGGACAAGGCGGGCGCGCTGACCGTGCAGCTGCGCAGCACGGCCGCGCATGCCGGGCACACCGTGCAGGACAAGGCCACCCAGGCGGGCCACAAGGTCCAGGACCGGGCGGTCCAGGCCGGGCACAAGGTGCAGGACCGTGCCGTGGAGGCCGGGCACAAGGTCCAGGACCGGACGCTCCAGGCGGGTGACACCGCGAAGGGCGGGGCCGCCCGGACCGGACAGGAGCTGGAGCGCAGGGCGGAGCACAGCGTGCCCATGCCGGTGCGACCCGTGGTCCTGGCGGCGATACGGCATCCGCGGCCGGCGCTGCTCGTCGGCGCGGCCGTGGTCGCGGTCGCGGTGGTGGCTTGGCGGTACCCGAAGAAGTGAGCGGCGGTACCTGCGGCGCTGTCTGAGGAAGGCCGCTGTATCCCAGAGCTCCCCGTCGGCCGGACGCGCTGACGGGGAGTTCCGCTGCCGCGGGGCATCGGGCCGGACGGCCCGGTGTCACCTCTTCCGTGCCCTGGCCGCCCGCAGCCTCGCCGGCCACGCCCGGGTGTCCCGCGGCTCCACATAGGGCTCCTCCGTCGGCTCGTGCTCGCCGGAGGCGATCGCCCGTTCCCGGGCGAGCTCCGCGTCGAACTCCAGGCCCAGCAGGATCGCCAGGTTGGTCAGCCAGAGCCAGACGAGGAACACGACGGCGCCCGCGAGGGTGCCGTACGTCTTGTTGTAGGAACCGAAGTTGGCGGCGTAGAGCGCGAAGCCGCCGGACGCGGCGAGCCAGAGCAGCGTGGCGAGGACGCTGCCGGGGGAGATCCAACGGAAGCCGCGGCCACGGACGTTGGGGGCCGCCCAGTAGAGCAGGGCGATCATCCCGACGACGAGGAGCAGCAGCACCGGCCACTTGGCGATGCCCCAGAACGTGATCGCCGCGTGGCCGAACCCCACCGCCCGGCCCGCCCGTTCGGCGAGCGGGCCTGTGAAGACCACGATCAGCGCGCTCGCCGCCAGCATCAGCATGAGCGTCACGGTCAGCGCCAGCCGCAGCGGCGTCAGCTTCCACACCGGGCGGCCCTCCGGCAGGTCGTACACCGCGTTGGAGGTACGGATGAACGCGGCGACATAGCCGGACGCGGACCACAGCGCGGCGAGCAGTCCGAGGATCGCCAGGACGCTTCCCGTGCCCCCGCAGTCGCCGAGCTGGACCACCGCGTCCCGCAGGATGTCCCGGGCCGGGCCGGGCCGGGCGCGAGGCCGCCGATGTTGTCGAGGAGCCGGTCCGTCGCGCGCTGTCCCACCACCCCCAGCAGGGAGACCAGGACCAGCAGGGCCGGGAACAGCGAGAGCACGCCGTAGTACGTCAACGCGGCCGCACGGTCGGCTAGTTCGTCGTCCAGCAGCTCCTTGAACGTGCGCTTCGTGACGGCGGCCCAGGACCGCCGGGGCAACTCCGAGGGGCTTTCCGGGGCGGATTTCTCGGCCTGCTCGTCCATGAACCGGCGGGTCTCCCGAAACCGCCGGTCGAACCCACGCGAGCCGGCCGGCCCGGTCGTCCGGGCGCCTCTCACCGAACACATCTCTCTCCTGGACAAAAAAAGTTTTCGGTGAGACGGTGGACCCATGCTGGACGTCACCGTGATCGAGGACCCCGAGGCGGCAGCCGTCTCCCTGGACCCCATAAGGGCGAGGCTGCTGGCCGAACTGGCGGCCGGACCCGCCTCGGCCGCCATGCTGGCCGGTCAGGTCGGGCTGCCCCGCCAGAAGGTGAACTACCACCTCAAGGCACTGGAGCGGCACGGCCTGGTCGAGCTCGCCGGGGAGCGCCGCAAGGGAAACGTCACCGAGCGGCTGATGCGGGCGACCGCCGCGTCGTACGTGATCTCACCGCTGGCCCTCGCCGCCGTGGCGCCGGACCCGGACCGCTTCCGTGACCAGCTCTCCGCGCGCTGGCTGCTGGCGCTGGGCGCCCGGCTGGTGCGGGACGTGGGCCAACTGATCACCGGCGCCGCGAAGGCCCGCCAGAGGCTCGCGACCTACGCGCTCGACGGCGAGGTGCGGTTCGCCTCCGCCGCCGAACGAGCCGCGTTCATCGAGGAGTTGACGGCCGGGGTCGGCGCGCTGATCCGCAAGTACGACGCCCCGGACACCGAGGGCGGCAGGGACCACCGGATCGTGGTGGCCGTCCATCCCACGCTCAAGAAGACCGAGTTGGAGTAGATCATGTCCAAAGAGTTCGAGATCGCCCGCGAGTTCGAGGTCGACGCCACCCCCGAGCAGGTCTGGGCGGCGGTCACCACCGGCACCGACGGCTATCTGTGGCCCATGGAGCCGCCCGAGCCCCGCGTGGGCGGAAAGGGGCCCTTCGGCTCCCAGGTCACCGCCTGGGACCCGCCGCACCGCTACACCAACCGTGTCGAGAACGTCGACGGCATCTCCGAGCAGACCCTCAACCAGCTCGACTACACCATCGAGCCGCGGGACGAGGGCCGGCGGGCCTGGGTGCGGTATGTGCACAGCGGGATCTTCGTCGACGACTGGGACAACCAGTACGACGGCGCCGCCAAGCACACCGACTTCTACCTGCACACCCTGCGCGAGTACCTGGTCCACTTCGCGCCCCGGCCCGCCGCCTTCGCGACCTTCGACGGACCCGAGGCGTCCAAGGCGCCGGACGCCCTCGCCGTCGTGGCGCGGGCGCTCGGGGTCGGCGAGGACGTGGCCGCGGGCAGCCGGCTGACCGTCCACGGCCCGGACACCTTCGAGGCCGTGGTCGACTTCCGCAACGAGTACTTCATCGGGCTGCGCACCGACCGGGGCCTCACCCGGATCTTCGGGCGCAACCACTGGGGCCACCCGGTCGGCGTCTCGCTGCACGACTTCGCCCCCGACTCCGACATCAAGGAGTGCGAGGGCGAGTGGCAGGGCTGGCTGAACGGCGTGTTCAGCTGAGCGAGGTGTTCAGCTGAGCGAGGTGTTCAACCAGCCCTGAGCCGGCCGGAGTTACGGCTTGAAGCGCAGCACCTGCGGGTCGTGGTCGCTGATCTGGTCGTGGAACTCCGAGTTGATGTGCACGCTGTCGTACTCGAAGTCGCAGCTCCGCCGGATCGACGGGCTGACCAGGATCTGGTCCAGGACCTGCTGGTTGCCCTGGTAGTCGTAGGTGTAACGCTCGCTCCTCGGCAGCGACTTGATCGCCGACCAGAGCTCGCCGTCACCCTCCAGGATCTTCGCGGTGTCGGAGAACTCGAAGTCGTTGATGTCACCGAGGGCGATGACGTCCGCGTTCTTCTGGGTGTCGAGGATGTCCTTGACGAAGCCGTTCACCAGGGTGGCCTGCTGGTGGCGCTGGATCTCGGAGCTGCGCGGCACCGGCTGGGTCGCCGAGGTCAGCCCGTAGTCGCCGCCCTTGGAGTTGAAGTGGTTGGCGATCACGAAGACCGTGCGGCCACGGAAGACGAACTCGCCGGCCAGCGGCTTGCGGCTGGACTTCCAGGCGTCGTTCGTCGGGTCGATACGGCCGGGGGAGACCGTCAGCTGCGCCTTGCCGTGCACCTTGGTGACACCGACCGCGGTGGTGGCGTCGCCGCCCGCGCGGTCCGTGAAGGAGACCCGCTCCGGGTTGAACAGGAACACCTGGCGGATGTTGCCGCCCGGCTCGCCGCCGTCGGTGTCGTTGGTCGGGTCGATCGAGCGCCAGTCGTACGTCGGGCCGCCCGCCGCCACGATCGCGTCGATCAGCTTGGTCACCGTCACGTCGGCGGCGGTGGTGCCGTCGTCCTTCGCGCCGTTGTTGTCCTGGATCTCCTCCAGGGACACGATGTCGGGCGACTTCAGGTTGTTCACGATCGCGGAGGCGTGCTCCTCGAAGGTGGCGTCGGACGGGTCGAGGTTCTCGACGTTGTAGGTCGCGACCGCGAGCTCGCCCCGCGACTGCTTCTGCGTCGACTCCCGCTGGAGACCTGCGCTCTTGAGCGTGCCGATCTCGCCCGCGACCAGGGTGTAGCCGCCGAACTGGTTGTAGTCCAGCGGGCCCGTGGTGCTGCCGGTGAGGACGTCACCGACGTTCGCGACCGGGAAGGCGGCGGTCGAGCCCAGCGACTGGATCTGGAGCCGGCCGGTGTTCTGGGAGTCGTAGGAGCCGTAGAGCGTGCCGCCGCGCCGCGTGGCGTTCTCGCGCGGCTTCACCGTCACCCACAGCTCGGTGTACGGGTCGGTCGCGCCCACCACGCGGACGTCCTTGACCTGGACGTTCATGCCCTCCAGGGACTCGTAGTAGTCCAGGGCGTACTGGTTCGGCCGAAGCGTCAGACCGTTGATCGAGTTCGCCGCGGCCGAGTCGCCGGCCGGGGCGTACGCGGCGGGCACCGACTTCGCGTCGACCACGACGGGGGCCGGGACCGCGTTGCCGCTGGAGACGACCGTGACCGTCGGCTTGGTGATCTCGGTCACCGACTGGTTGCCGGAGGAGGTGCCGCCCGGGACGTACTCCGAGACGGTGCCGGTGACCGTGACGGCGTCACCGACGGCGACCTTCGGCGTCGAGCTGGTGAAGACGAAGACGCCCTCACTGGTCGCCGGGTTGTCATCGGGGTTCGGGTCCTGGATCCAGAAACCTCTGGAGGAGCCGTAGGTGCGCACCCCGGTGACGATTCCGGCCACATCCGTGACCTTCTGACCGGCGTACGGGGATATCCGGGTCGCGCCCTGGATGTCGTGGATGCTCACGCCGGCCGCGTGCGCCGGCGAGACGAGGACGATGGCGGAGGCCGCGGACGCGGCGGCGACGGTGAGCGCGGCGAGACGCGCGGACTTCTTGCTCGGCAACGGGATCCCTCCGGGGACGAACGTAGGCGCCGGGACGAGGGTGGACGTGGAACGGTGGGAGCCGCGACCTGTGGGGGCGGTTGCGACGCGCGTAGAGAACACCGTGCGCAAAAATACAGTGAACAGGTGTCCGCCGGGTTTCTACGCGCGTCAATCTCCAACCTGGTCAGGCCAGTTGTCAAGGTTTCAGCCATGGACGGCACCTGTCCGGGAGATGAACCGGGCGGCATGGGTGGATATCCGTCTACGCTGAGCGGCTGAGTGGCACGACGCGTCCTAGGAGAAACAGCCGATGTCAGACAGCTCCCCCCTGCCGCCGGTGCGGCTGCACCTCGAAGCGGAGCTGGCGCGCGACGCCCTGTCCACGCCGCTGCTCACCCGGGCCGCCCGGCTCGCCCGCTGGGCCGGCGAGGACACCCGTGTCGACGCCGGGGGCGGACTCGTCGAGGAGCAGCTGCCCGCGGCGGCCGCGGAACTCGGCCTCACCGGCGACGACGCGGCGGCGTACGCGAGCGAGGCCTGGCGCGTCGCCGTCGACACCGGGCTCGTGGAGATCGTCGACGAGGAGGAGGGCACCGTCGCCCCGGGCGCCGACCTGGCCCTGCTCACCGGGTCCCCGCAGGACGTGCTCGGGGTCTGGCTGACCGCGCTGGAGACGGTGCTGGCCGACGCGAGCGTGCCCGACCTGGACGATCTGGTCGACGCCCTGGACGAGGGAGGCGAGGTCGACCTCGACGCCCTGGACTGGGACCCGCAGGCCGAGCAGGAGTTCCTGGACGGGGTGCTCGGCAACCTCTACCTGCTCACGGTCGGCGAGGACGGGCCCGCCGACGGCACCGTACCCCTGCCGGCCCTCGCCGCCTCGATGATCGTGCCCAGCGACATGGGCGAGCCCACCAACGACGTCCTGGAGCAGGTCTCCGACGCGATGATGCGGCTCGACGACCAGTTCCGGATCCTGGAGCCGGTCGGCCTGGTGGAGTACCAGCCCGTGGACGAGGCCCTGATGGCGGACACCGACGAGGAGCCCGCCGCGGCCGTCGACGAGACCGACGTCTCCCGCTACGGCATGGTCCGGCTCACCCCCCTCGGCCTGTACGGCCTGCGCTCGCGGCTGCTGGAGGCGGGGATCGCGGCACCCGCCGTCGGTGACCTCGCCGACAAGGGGGCGGACGCGCTCCTCGACGGCACCGCCGGGTTTCCGCCCTCGGCCGCGCAGGCCGAGACCGAGCAGTGGCTGGACCGACGCGAACCCCTCACGGCGGCACGGGAGTTGCTGGGTGCCGCTCGGGGCGGCGACCAGGGCGCGCCGCTGCGCCGGCTGCGGTGTCAGCAGGCCCTGTCGCTCGTCGGCACCGTCGCGGAGCCCGCGCTGCGGGAGGTGCTCGACGACCCCGAACTGGGCGGGCTCGCCCGGGTCTGGCTGGTCGAGCGCGGGTTCGAGGACGTGCCCCCGCCCTCCCAGGACATGGTGTTCTGGCTGACGGTCGACACGATCGCCGCGCAGCTGGCCGCGGAGGGCAACTCCGAGGAGCTTCAGGGGCTGGTGGAGGGGCTGGCCCAGCAGCACGGGGGGTTCTTCGCGGCGGCCTGGCGGGTGGATCACCCGGCCACGGCGGATGTGCTGGAGGCGATGGGGCGGCTGCATCCGGACAAGAAGGTGGCCAAGGAGGCCCGCAAGGCCGCGTTCAAGGCCCGTTCGCAGCACGGGGGTTGACGGTCGGGAGGCGGCTGCGGGCGCGTGGGGGGCCGGCCGCGCGGTTCCCCGCGCCCCTAAAGGGTTTCCCATGACCCCGTGTCGATTCCTTCAAGTGGCTCCACCGAAGTCTCACGCCGTTCAACCTGCGTTCAGGCATGGACGGGACTGTTGCGCCGAACCGAGGTCCGCCACCCTCCACGGCGTTTACCCACCGTCTCAGGAGACACCATGTCGCTCACCCGCAGGGACTTCGCCAGCAGAACCGCGCTCACCGGGGCCGGGGTCGCGCTGGCGGGCAGTGTCGGCGCCCTCGCCACCGCGCCGAACGCCCTCGCCGCCACCGACGTCGAGAGCGCGGAGGCGGAGGCCGCAGGCGCCCACCACGGTGTCGGCTACGGGCCGCTGATCCCCGACCCCGAGGGCCTGCTCGCGCTGCCTGCCGGCTTCCGGTACAAGGTCATCACCTACAGCGGCAAGACCAAGCTGGAGTCGGGCGAGTTCACCCCCTCCAACCACGACGGCACGTCCACCTTCGACGGCCCGCGCGGCACCACCCTCCTCGTCAACAACCACGAGCTGGCCGGCGCCCGCGCCAAGTGGCCCTACCCGGTGCCGCTCACCGAGGGCCTCGTCTACGACCCGGCCGCGGCCGGCGGCTGCACGGTCGTCGAGGTCCGCCCCGGCGGCAAGGTCGCCGAGTGGGTCGGCATCGCCGGCACCGCCACCAACTGCGCGGGCGGCAACACCCCTTGGGGCACCTGGCTCACCTGCGAGGAGACCGAGGACAAGGCCGGCACCAACGGCTTCACCAAGGACCACGGCTACGTCTTCGAGGTCGACCCCTCCGACCGCCGCGCCAACAAGGACCCCAAGCCCATCAAGGCACTGGGCCGTTACGCCCACGAGGCCGTCGTCGTCGACCCCAGGCGCGGCCACCTCTACCTCACCGAGGACGCCTCCAACCCCAACGGCCTGCTGTACCGCTGGACCCCGCCCGAGGGCTTCTGCCACGGCCACGGCAAGCTGCGCACCCTCGCCGAGGACGCGGGCACCCTCCAGGCCTTCAAGTGCTTCGACTCCGGCGGCCAGTTCGTCGACGACCTCTCCCGCGCCACGAAGATCGGCACGGTGTACGGCGTGGACTGGGTGGACGTCCCCGACCGTGACGCGAAGACCACCTCCGTCCGCAAGCAGTTCACCGCCGGCCAGGTCACCCGCGCCCGCAAGCTCGAAGGCATGTGGTGGGGCGACGGCGGCACCTACATCGTCTCCTCGTACGCCCGCACCGAGAGCCCCGTCCAGCACGACGGAGCGGTCTGGTTCTACGACCCCAAGCGCCGCACCCTGACCCTGAAGGTCCTCCTCGGCGTGAACCCGAACCCGGCCGAGGACGGCGCCTTCGACGGCCCCGACAACATCACCGTCTCCCCGTACGGCGGCCTCGTCATCGCCGAGGACGGCGAGGGCGTCCAGCACCTGTTCGGCGCCACCGAGAGCGGCCGCACCTACCCGATCGCCCGCAACGAGCTGAACATCGGCACCGAAGAGGCGCCCGAGTACAGCGAGTTCACCGGCGTCACCTTCTCGCCCGACGGAAGGACGCTGTACGCCAACATCCAGACACCGGGGATCATGCTGGCGATCACGGGGCCCTGGAAGCGCCAGAAGCGCGGCTGACCTTAATTCGCTCGCCCGGCCCGCGGCACGCCTCCTAGAGTGATGAACGTCCAGGTGCGAAGGCAGGACCTACTTCCACTCATAATGGGGCGGCCGCGGGTTCGAGTCCCGCCACCGGTACAACTCGCCGGTGTAGCTCAGGGGTTAGAGCACCTGATGTCGGTTCCGCCGACCTGAACTCTGGACACCACAACTTCATGCACCTCCCGGTGCGAGCAATGTGATCTCGGGAGGCGCAGCTCATGGTGGGTGCCCGGTGCGCAGGCAGCGGATACTTCGGGAACTGGTGAGGGAAATCCCTCGTGCGGGTTCGAATCCCGTCATCGACTCAGGGTCGATGTGGCGGAACGGAAGACGCGCCTGTTGATAAGCACCGCGGCCGACTTCGACCTCGGACACCCTCCTTTTGCTGCGCCTCCCTCCGAAACGGAAATGAATTCGGGGGAATTCACCATGGCGCGATTCAACAAGAAGACGGCACGAGCCCGACCCGCTTCCCGGGTCACCTCGACGGGACGCGTTCTGCGGACCTACGAGGGCGGCCGGGGTCATGAGAGGGACGCGCGCTCCGAGCTCTTTCTGCTCGCGGTCTCCAACTTCGTCTCCCAGCAGACCTTTTACGAGTGCGGCGCCGACCGCGACGACCGGTTCGCGCGTCTCGTGCGCGAGCTCGCCGTCACCGACTCCACCTGGACGGCCGGCCTGCTCGGCTGGCTGCGCGGCGAGGGCAACCTCCGTACCGCCTCCCTCGTGGGCGCCGCCGAGTACGTCAAGGCGCGTCTCGACGCGGGCGTCACCGAGGGCCCCTCGAACCGGCAGGTCGTGGCCTCGGTGCTCCAGCGGCCCGACGAGCCCGGCGAGTTCCTCGGGTACTGGACCTCGCGCTACGGCCGTAGCGTCCCGAAGCCCGTCAAGCGGGGCATCGCCGACGCCGTACGACGCCTCTACAGCGGCAAGTCGCTGCTGAAGTACGACACCGCGTCCAAGGGCTACCGGTTCGGCGACATCCTCAACCTCGTGCACGCGGCCCCGGACCCGGACAAGCCGTGGCAGGGCGAGCTGTTCCAGTACGCCCTCGACCGCCGGCACAACCCGGACACCGCCGTACCGCCCGGGTCGAGCCGGCTTCTGACCGCGCACCGCGAGCTGATGGCGCTGCCGGTCGAGGCGCGGCGGGCCGTGGTCACGTCCGAGGGCGGGGCCGAGCGGCTGGCCGCGGCCGGAATGACGTGGGAGGCGCTGGCGGGCTGGCTCCAGGGCCCGATGGACAAGGTGGCCTGGGAGGCCGTGATCCCGTCCATGGGGGCGATGGCGCTGGTCAGGAACCTCCGGAACTTCGACGAGGCCGGTGTGTCGGACGAGGTCGCCGCACAGGTCGCGGCGAAGATCAGCGACCCGGCGGAGGTCGCACGGTCGCGGCAGTTCCCGTTCCGGTACCTCGCCGCGTACCAGCACGCGCCCTCGCTGCGCTGGTCCCACCCGCTGGAGCGGGCGCTCGGCCACTCGCTGGCCAATGTGCCCGCGCTGCCCGGCCGGACCCTGGTCCTGGTCGACCGCTCGGGCTCGATGTGGGCGCGGCTGTCCGACCGCTCGCAGCTCAACCGGGCGGACGCGGCCGCGATCTTCGGCACGGCGCTCGCGCTGCGCGCGGAGGACGCGGACCTGGTCGAGTTCGGCACCACGAACCGGCGGCTGGCGATCGGGCGGGGCGAGTCGGTGCTGAAGATCCTCGGCCGCTTCGGCGACCTGGGCGGCACCGACACCACCTCGGCGATCCGCGCGCACTACCGGGGCCAGGACCGGGTGCTGATCGTCACCGACGAGCAGTACACGTACCACCGCCACGGCGGCCCGACCGAGCAGGTCCCCGCCGACGTGCCGGTCTACACCTGGAACCTCGCCGGCTACCGGGCGGGCCACGGCCCCTCCGGCACCGGCAACCGGCACACCTTCGGAGGTCTCTCGGACGCGGCCTTCCGGATGGTTCCGCTGCTCGAGGCGGCCCAGGACGCCGACTGGCCCTGGGCGGCCTGAGCCCTGAGCGTGGCCCGCACTTCACGGGGGTGCGGGCCACACCCGTGCCCTTGCCCGGGCCAGGTACTGACATCTAACATTTCAGTTCATGAAGGCCATACGACCGCTCGCCCGCACCCTGCTGCGGGACCGGGCCTACGCATCCATCCGGGACGCCATCGTGGCCGGCGAGATCGAGCCCGGTGCGGTGGTGCGGGACGGTGAGCTCGCCGAGCGGCTCGGGCTGTCGCGGGCGCCGGTGCGGGAGGCCTTCGCACGGCTGGTCGACGAGGGGCTGCTGGAGAGCAAGCCGCAGAGCTACACCCGGGTGACCCAGGTCGACGCCGCCGAGGTGCGTGACGCCGCCGCCGTGGTCGGCGCCATGCACGAACTGGTCACCCGGGTCGCCGTGCCGCGTCTGTTCGCCGCCGACCTGGAGACCATGCGCGCGGCCAACGAACGGTTCGCGGCCGCCGTCGCCGCCGGTGACGTGGACGAGGCCCTGCACGCCGACGACGACCTGCACGACGTCCTCGTCCGTGTCAGCGGCAACCGCGCGGCCGCCGCCACCGCCGCCCGCTACACCCCCCTCATCCGCCGCCTGGAGCGCCGCCGCTTCGGCGAGGGCGGCAACTGCCGCTCGGCGGGCCTGCACGACCGGCTGATCGAGGCCTGCGCGGCGGGAAACGTCGACGAGGCCGTCGACGTCACGGCGGAGATCTGGCGAGGGCTGGCCGAGCTCGCCGACAGCGACTGACCCGGGAGGACCCCATGGCACGCAAGTCCCTTGCCTCGTACGACCGTTACCCGCTGCTCTTCGGACCGTCCCCGGTGCACCCGCTGGAGCGCCTCACCGCGCACCTCGGCGGCGCCGCGCTGTGGGCCAAGCGGGAGGACTGCAACTCCGGGATCGCGTACGGCGGCAACAAGACCCGCAAGCTGGAGTACCTGGTCGCCGACGCCCTCGCCCAGGGCTGCGACACCCTCGTCTCGATCGGCGGCGTCCAGTCCAACCACACCCGTCAGGTGGCCGCCGTCGCCGCCCGGGCGGGGCTCAAGTGCGTGCTTGTGCAGGAGAGTTGGGTGGACTGGCCGGACGCCGTCTACGACAAGGTCGGCAACATCCTGATCAGCCGGCTCGCCGGGGCCGACGTACGGCTGGTGAAGGCCGGGTTCGGGATCGGGTTCAAGGAGAGCTGGGAGCAGGCGCTCAGGGATGTCGAGGAGTCGGGCGGGAAGCCGTACGCCATCCCGGCCGGTGCCTCCGACCACCCGCTCGGCGGACTCGGCTTCGCCGGGTGGGCGTACGAAGTGGCCGACCAGGAGCGGGAGCTGGGCGTCTTCTTCGACACGGTGGTGGTCTGCTCGGTGACCGGCTCCACCCAGGCGGGCATGGTCGCGGGGTTCCGCGCGCTGGAGGAGGCCGGCGGCCGCCCCCGCCGGGTCCTCGGCATCGACGCCTCCGCGAAGCCGGTGGCCACCCGGGAGCAGATCGCGCGGATCGCCCACCACACGGGCCAACTCATCGGTGTGGAGAAGGAGTTGACGCAGGCGGACGTCGAACTCGACGAGCGGTACCACGCCGGCGTCTACGGCATCCCCGACGACACCACCCTCGACGCGATGCGCCTCGCCGCCCGCACCGAGGGAATGGTCACCGACCCGGTCTACGAGGGCAAGTCGATGGCCGGGATGATCGACCTGGTGGAACGCGGGGAGATCGCCGCCGACTCCACGGTTCTCTACGCCCACCTCGGCGGCCAGCCGGCGCTGAACGGGTACAGCGCGCTGTTCTGAGCGTTTCGGCCGGGAGCCGGGAGGAAAATCAGGCGGCGTCCCGAGACCCGGCGCCCTACCGTGCAGGCATGTCACCTTCACTTGAGCGTCCCCCCTTGCAGGCCGACGAACGCACCGCGCTCGTCGGCTGGCTGGATCTGCAACGGCAGATCCTGAGATGGAAGTGCGAGGGCCTGAGCGAGACCGACGCGCACCGCTCCGTCGTCCCCACCTCGCCGGCGATGACGATGGCCGGGCTCATCAGCCATATGCGGTGGGTCGAGCACACCTGGCTGGAGGTGCTGTTCCTGGGTGGCGACAAGACGCCGAACCCCTCCTTCTCCGAGACCGACGAGGACGCGGACTGGCGTACCGACGGCAGCTCGCTGAAGCAGCTGCTCGCGGACTACGAGGCCCAGTGCGCCCGGAGCAACGAGATCGTGGCCGGGGCATCCCTGGACGACGTCGGCCGCCATCCCGACTACCGCTCCGCCAAGGCCGACCTCCGCTGGATGCTCATCCATCTCGTCGAGGAGACCGGACGGCACGCGGGGCACGCGGACATCGTGAGAGAGCTGCTCGACGGGGAGAAGGGCTACTTCTAGGTCGCAGCGCCGGGTGCCTTCCCGGGATGGCTGGATACAGTGCACCGCATGTGGACCGACGAACAGCAGGGGAATCCGGGCGCCCACGTGTCGGAGGGACCTCGTCGCCGGGCCACGATCCACGACGTGGCGAAGCTGGCGGGGGTGTCCCGGCAGACGGTCTCGCGGGCGGTCAACGACAAGGGGGAGATCGATCCGGACACCAAGGCGCGGGTCCTTGAGGCCGCGCGGATGCTGGACTACCGGCCGAGCCGGTTCGCGCGCGGTCTGGTCCGCAAGGGGACGGTCACCGCGGGGCTGGTCATCCCGGACCTGATGAACCCGTACTTCCCCGAGGTCGCCGCGGGTGTCCTGGAGGCCGCCGAGCAGCGCGGCTGGCAGGTGGTGGTGTGGGACACCCGCACCGACGGTGCCAAGGAGCGGGAGGCGCTCGATGTGCTCTCCCACCAGGCGGACGCGGTGGTGGGCTACTTCCAGAACGACGACGAGGTCCTCGCCCGCCACCTCGGCGGTATGCCCCTCGTGCTGCTGGAACGCGGTCCGCAGCAGACCCGGTTCGCCGCCGTGGGCATCGACGCCGCCGCCGGTCTTGAGCAGGGCATCGCCCACCTGGTCCGGGCGGGGCACCGGAGGATCGGCATGCTGGACGGCGACCGGTTCACCCCCGGGCCGCGCCGGGAGGCCTTCCTGGCCGAGGTCCGGCGCCACGGTCTGCCGGTCGACGAGGGCTGGATCGCGATGTCCGCCGAGCACAGCGTGGCCGGCGGTGAGGCGGCCATGGAGCAACTCCTCGACGAACGACCCCAGTTGACGGCGGTGTTCGGCTTCAACGACCTGATCGCCGTAGGGGCGGTACGGGCCGCCCGGCGCCGGGGTCGGCGGGTGCCCGAGGATCTGGCCGTGCTGGGCTTCGACGGGCTCTCCCTGAGCGAGCTCGTGGAGCCCGCCCTCACCACCCTCCACCTCGACAAGCGCCGGCTGGGCCGGCTGGCCGTCGAGCAGGTCGCCCGGCTGCGGGCGGGCGAGGAGCCGCTGACCGGCCCGGACGCGTGGGTGGTGCCCGAACTGGTCGTACGCGCCTCGGCCTGAGGCGTCCCCGGCCCGGACGGAGTTCGCCGCCATCCCTCGGCGCCCGGCACGCACTAGCATGCGGAGAGAGCCCCCGGTTCGCGAGGAGTATCTGGATGACGCAGGTCAGGCCCATGCGCGCGGATGCTCGGCGCAACTACGAGCGGCTGCTGAAGGTGGCCGCGGAGGCGTTCGCCGAGCATGGGGAGGGCGCGTCCCTCGACGACATCGCCAAGCGGGCGGGGGTCGGATCGGGGACGCTCTACCGGCACTTCCCGACGCGGCGGGCCCTGCTGGAGGCGGCGTACATGGACCGGGTCGAGGGGTTCGCCCGGCGTGCCGACGCGCTCGCGGCCGAGCTGCCGCCGGGGGAGGCGCTGACGGAGTGGCTGTACGAGCTGTGCGTCGGGACGATCCAGGTGCGGGGGCTGGGCGCGCTGCTGGGGTCCGCGATGACGGACGGGAGGGGTGTCACGCCTACGGTGTGCGGGGCGCATGTGCGGGGGGCGGCGGAGCGGTTGGTGTCGGCGGCGCGGGAGGTAGGGGCGTTGCGGGGGGATGTGGAGCCGGTGGAGTTGCTTCGGCTGGCTCATGGGGTGGCGGGGGCGGCGGAGTTGGCGGACGGGGGGGGGGTGGCTGTTCGGCGGTATCTGACGCTGCTGACGGAGGGGTTGCGAGGGTAGGGCCTAAGGGGGTGCCTCGCTGGGTTGTCTGGCGGGTGCGGGTGCGTCGTGGCTGGTCGCGCAGTTCCCCGCGCCCCTAGGTGGGTGCAGTCAAGGTATGCCCGACTGTCCCCACTCAGGGGCGCGGGGAACTGCGCGACCAGCCCCCGCCGGGCCGCAGCCGAACCACTACCCGGAGCTGCTCAGAGCGCCTGGGCCGCCGGCTTCACCATCCCCCTCACCGTGCGGGACTTCACGAAGTCGCCCATCGCCGTCATCTCCCACTCGCCGGAGAACTGCTTGATCAGCTTGGCCATCATCACGCCCGTCTGCGCCTCCGCGTTGGTGAGGTCGAAGCGGACCAGTTCCTCTCCGCTCGCCGCGTCGATGAGGCGGCAGTACGCCTTGGCGACCTCGGTGAACTTCTGGCCGGAGAAGGAGTTGACGGTGAAGACGAGGCCGGTGACCTCCTGCGGGAGCCGGCCGAGGTCCACGACGATCACCTCGTCGTCGCCGCCCCCCTCACCCGTGAGGTTGTCGCCGGAGTGCTTGATCGCGCCGCCGACGATGGACAGCTTGCCGAAGTAGCAGCTGTCGATGTGGTTGCGCTGCGGCCCGTAGGCGATGACCGACGCGTCGAGGTCGATGTCCTTGCCCCGGTACGCCGGCTCCCAGCCGAGCCCCATCTTGACCTGCGAGAGGAGCGGCCGGCCGCCCTTGACCAGGGACACGGTCTGGTTCTTCTGGAGGCTGACCCGCCCCTTGTCGAGGTTGATCTTCCCGGACCCCGGAGCGGGAGCGGGCGGGGCCGGAGGCGGCGGGGTCACCGGGGTATGCACGGTCGGCGCGGGCGGCGGAGCCACCGGCTGCGGCGGAGCGACCGGCTGCGGCGGAGCCACCGGTGCCGGGGCCGGCTCCTCCACCGTCACGCCGAAGTCCGTCGCGATGCCCGCCAGCCCGTTGGCGTACCCCTGTCCGACCGCCCGGGCCTTCCAGGCGCCGTTGCGCAGGTAGATCTCCACGACCACCAGCGCGGTCTCGGTGCCGAGCTGCGGCGGCGTGAAGGTGGCCAGGACGGACGCGTCGTCCGCGTTGCGGATCGTGGCCGTCGGCTCGATGCCCTGGAAGCTCTGGCCCGCCGCGTCCGGGCTCGCGGTGACGACGATCTTCTCGATGCCGGGCGGTACGGCCGCCGTGTCGACGGTGATCGCGTCGGGGGAGGTGCCGCCGCCCGAGCGGTAGGTCACGCCCGGCCCGGACGGCTGGTTGTAGAAGATGAAGTCGTCGTCGGAGCGCACCTTGCCGTCGGTGGTGAGCAGCAGGCCCGACACGTCGAGCCGCACGGGAGCGGAGACGTCCACCGTCACACGGGTGACGGGGAGGGGGATGTTCGAGCCCGGGGTCATAGCTGTCATGCCCGGTGAACGAGCGACGGCGCTTTACCGTTCCCTTAATCTCCTACGGCACCCCACCGGCCTACGGCACCACCACGATCTTGCGTCCCACCCCCGCCGCGAACTGCTCCAGGGCCTGCGGATACCGCTCCAGCGGGATCCGGTCGCTGATGAAGATCTCCGGGTCCAGGACCCCGTTCGCGAACAGCTCCGCCGCCCGCTCGAAGCTGTGCAGGACGGCCATGGAGCCGGTGATGGTGATCTCCTGGTTGTAGATGCGGTACGGGTCGATCGTCACCCGCGTCGCGTAGTCGGCCACGCCGAACTGGAGGAAGGTGCCCGCCTTCGCCACCCTCTCCAGGCCGTCCTGGATGGCCGCCGCGTTGCCCGTCGCGTCGATCACCAGGTCCCAGCCCTGCGGGCGGTCCAGCTCGTCGGGGTTGGCCGCCGAGGCCGAGACACCGAGCTTGCGGGCCGTCTCCAGACGGGTCGGGTTCACGTCCACCACGTCCACGCTCGCCGCGCCGGTCCGCTTGGCCAGTTCCAGCATCATCAGGCCCATCGTCCCCGAGCCGTAGACCAGGACATGGGCGCCGAGGCGGGACTTCAGGACGTCGTAGCCCCGGACCGCGCAGGAGAGCGGCTCCACCAGCGCCGCGTCCTGGGTGCGGACGTGCTCGGGCAGCCGTACGCAGTTCGCCACGGGGGCGACGGCGAACTGCGCCGCGCCTCCCGCCGTGGTCACGCCGATCGCGGCCCAGCGTTCGCAGAGGTTGTTGTGGCCCGTACGGCAGTACCGGCACTCGTGGCAGTACAGGGACGGGTCGACGGCCACCCGGTCGCCGACCGCCAACTCGGTGACCTGGGCGCCGACCCCGACCACCTCGCCCGCGAACTCGTGGCCCGGCACGATCGGCAGCTTCGGGGCGAACTCGCCCTGGAGGATGTGCAGATCGGTCCCGCACAGTCCGCACGCGGCGACCTCGACGACGACCTCGCGCGGGCCCGGCGTCGGGTCCGGGACCTCGGTGACGACGGCCTTGCCCACGGACTCGATGACGGCGGCCTTCATTTCACGGCTCCAAGGGAGAGGCCCTGGACCAGCTTGTCCTGGGCGGCGAACCCCGCGGCGAGCACCGGCAGGGAGATCACGAGCGACGCGGCGCACACCTTCGCCAGGAACAGGCCCTGGCTGGTGATGAAGCCGGTCAGGAAGACGGGGGCGGTCTCGGCGACCACGCCGGTGAGCACCCTCGCGAAGAGCAGTTCGTTCCAGCTGAAGATGAAGCAGATCAGGGCCGTGGCGGCGATCCCGGGCAGGGCGATGGGGGCCACCACGCGCGCGAGGATCGTCGGAAGCCGCGCGCCGTCCACCCGCGCGGCCTCGATCACCGCGACCGGGACCTCGGCGAGGAAGGACTGCATCATCCAGACCGCGATCGGCAGGTTCATCGACGTGTAGAGGATGACCAGCAGCCAGATGTTGTCGAGCATGTCGGTGTTCTTCGCGAACAGGTAGATGGGGAGCAGGCCCGCCACCACCGGCAGCATCTTCGTCGACAGGAAGAAGAACAGGACGTCCGTCCACTTGCGGACCCGGCGGATCGAGAGCGCGTAGGCCGCGGGGAGCGCCAGGAGCAGGACGAACAGGGTCGAGGCCAGGGACGCGACCGTGGAGTTGATGAGCGCCGGCCAGGGGCTGGCGCCGCCGCCCGTGCCGAAGAACTCCCGGTAGCCGTCCAGGGTCAGGGCGGCGCCGAAGGACGGCGGGTTGGTGGCCGCGTCCGCCTCCGAGTGGAAGGACGTCAGGGCCATCCACGCGATCGGGAGGAAGAACAGGATTCCCAGCAGCCAGGCCACAAGGCCCAGCCCGTTACGGCGTATGACGGTCATGCCCGGCCCGCCTCCTCACGGAACAGGGACGACACCACGCGCAGGGCGAAGGTCGCGATGATGATCGATCCGATGACGACCAGGACACCGGCCGCCGAGGCGAGGCCGTTCTCGTGGGCCTGGTAGAAGCTCTGGTAGACGGTGTAGGGGAGGTTGGCGGTCCCGAGGCCGCCGGACGTGATCGTGAAGACCGCGTCGAAGTTCTGGACGATGTAGATCGAGCCGAGCAGGGCGCCCAGCTCCAGGTAGCGGCGCAGGTGCGGGAGCGTCAGATAGCGGAAGATCTGCCAGTCGCTCGCGCCGTCCACCCGCGCGGCCTCCATCTGCTGCTGGTCGCGGCTCTGGAGGCCGGCCAGCAGGATGAGCATCATGAACGGCGTCCACTGCCAGATCAGGGAGGCCTCCACCGCGAGCAGCGGGGTGTTGGAGATCCAGTCCGGCTGTGGGCCGCCCACATAGTGCAACAGCCCATTGAAGAGGCCGTATTCAGGGTTGTAGAGCACATGCTTCCAGAGCAGGGCCGCCGCCACCGGGACCACCAGGAAGGGCGCGATCAGCAGGGTGCGCACCACGCCCCGGCCCTTGAACCGACGGTCGAGGAGCAGCGCCAGGACCAGGCCGAGCACCAGGCTGACCAGCACCACCGTCACCGTCAGCAGGACCGTCGTCCACACCGAGTGGCGCAGGTCCGCGTCGGTGAGGACCTCCTTGTAGTTGTCGACTCCGGTGAAGTGACGGGCCTTGGGATAGAGGGAGTTCCAGTCGAAGAACGAGATCACCACGGTGGCCACGAACGGCAGTTGGGTGACCACGATCATGAAGATCAGGGCGGGGAGCAGCGGGGCCCGGGTGGCCCAGGCGCGCAGCCGGTTCGAGGGCCCCGGCGCGGTGCGTACGGTCAGGGTGGCCGGTGGGGCCGTCGTGGTCGCGGTCATCGTCCCTCGTACTCCTCGGAGATCTTCTCGGCGAGCTGCTGGGACTTCCTCAGGGCCGACTCGACGGACTGGCGTCCGGCGATGGCCGCGCTGATCTCCTGGGAGACCCTGGTGCCGAGATCGGTGAACTCGGGGATGCCGACGAACTGGATGCCGGGCGCGGGACGCGGCTGCACCCCGGGATCGTTCGGCCGCGCCTGCTCGATGGCCTCCTTGGTCATCTCCTGGAAGGAGGCGGCCGACTTGCGGTACTCCGGGTTCGTGTACGTCGAGGCGCGCTTGCCCGCCGGGACGTTGGACCAGCCGATCTCGTCGCCGACCAGCTGCTCGTACTGCTTGCTGGACGCCCAGGAGACGAACTTCCAGGCGTTGTCGGGGTTGCGGGAGGCGTTCTGGATGCCCCAGGCCCAGGTGTAGAGCCAGCCGGAGGACTCGGTCTTCTCGACGGGGGCAGGGGCGTAGCCGAGCTTGCCCTTGACCGGGGAGTCGGACGCCTCCAGCAGTCCCGCGGCGCTGGTGGCGTCGTACCACATGGCGACCTTGCCCTGGGTCATGTTGTTGAGGCACTCGGCGAAGCCGGACTGGGCGGCGCCGGACTCGCCGTGCTCGCGCACCAGGTCGACGTAGAACTTGGTCGCCTTCTCGAAGGCGGGGGAGTCCAGTCGAGCCTTCCAGCTCTTGTCGAACCAGGTGCCGCCGAAGGTGTTCACGACCGTGGTGAGCGGGGCCATGATCTCGCCCCAGCCGGGCAGTCCGCGCAGGCAGATGCCCTTCATGCCGGACTCGGCGCCGTCCACCTCGGCGGCCAGGTCGGCGACCTGGGTCCAGGTGGGACGGGCCGGCATGGTCAGGCCCTCCTTCGCGAAGACGTCCTTTCGGTACATCAGGAAGGACGACTCGCCGTAGAAGGGCTGGCCGTAGAGCTTGCCGTCGTCGCCGGTCAGGGACTGGCGCATCGGCTTGAGCACGTCCTGTTCGTCGTACGACGGGTCCTTGGCGACGTACGAGTTCATCTCGTGCAGCCAGCCGTTGCGGGCGTAGATGGGGATCTCGTAGTTGGACAGGGTCGCCACGTCGTACTGGCCGGCCTGGTTGGCGAAGTCCTGGCTGATCTTGTCGCGGACGTCGTTCTCGGGCAGGACGGTGAAGTTGACCTTGATGCCGGTCTCCTCGGTGAAGCGCGGGGCGAGCTTCTGGAGTTCCGTCATCTGGGAGTTGTTGACCATCAGGACGTTGATGGAGTTGCCTCCCGACCCCGTCCCGCCCGCTCCGACCCAGCAGCCGGAGAGCAGCGGGGCGAGCAGCGTCCCTACGGCGGCCAGGGCGAGCGTGGCTCGCGGTGGCCGTCGTCGGCTCTGGGTTCGCATGGATCGCTCCTGGACATAGACATAGAGGGATATAAGGGGCACCGGTTTCCGTAAGTGGCCCTATGAAGAGGTCAGTTCGAATGTCAGACCCTGATGACCTGCGGGCCCAGCAGGGAGTACCGGTGGGCCTCCGCCGACGGCAGCAGCGTGCTGGTCACGATCGTCTCCAGCGCGCCGATCTCCGCGAACCGGCAGAAGCTGACCGCGCCGAACTTGGTGTGCACGCCCGCGAACACCGTGCGGCGCGCGGCCCGGATCGCCTGCGCCTTGACCTCGCTGACCGCGGGGTCGGGGGTGGTGAGGCCGTGTTCGCGGGAGATGCCGTTGGCGCCGATGAAGGCCAGGTCGAGGACGAAGCCGGCCAGCATCTTCGTCGTCCAGTGGTCGACGGTCGCCAGGGTGCCGGGGCGGACCCGGCCGCCGAGCAGCAGGACGGAGGTGTGCTCGGCCTCCGCGAGGGCGCCCGCGACCGGCAGGGACGCAGTGACCACGGTCAGCGGCCGGTCCCTGGGCAGCGCCTCGGCGATGAGCTGCGGGGTGAAGCCCTCGTCGACGAAGACGGTCTCGGCGTCCCCGAGCAGCTCGGCCGCGGCGGTCGCGATCCTGCGCTTCTCGGGCACGTGGCTGGTGGCGCGGAAGGCGAGGGTGGTCTCGAAACCGGCGCTCTCCACGGGGTAGGCGCCGCCGTGGGTGCGGCGGACCAGGCCGTGGTCCTCCAGGGCGCGGAGATCCCTTCGTACGGTCTCCTTGGCGACGCCGAGCTGGGCGGCGAGGGTGTTGACGTCGACGGCGCCTGTGGTGCGGGCGGTGCGGACGATCTCCCGCTGGCGTTCTTCCGCGGTACTGGTCATTCGGTCACCCGCCTTCCTGTCGTGCGGTGCCCGTTCGGGCCGTCTGGAGGAAGTTGTACAGCGGGTGGGGGGTGGTGACCAGGTCTGTTGCTGGAGGGATCCTGTCCGTGTGTGCCCGTTCGGGCGGGGCCGCGCCTGCTGGGGTGGAGGGTGCGGTTGTGCGGCGACTGCGGGTTCGTTGTGGCTGGTCGCGCAGTTCCCCGCGCCCCTGAGTGCGGCGCTGCCGCGCCTGCACTCAGGCTGCCGTCCGTGCCCGGATGCAGGTGTGGGCCGGCCCGTTCCTTGCCCGCCGGTCGTCAGTGCGGCCAGATCGGCGGGTCCGTCACGAACTGGCCGCCCAGGTAGGCGTGGGCCTCCACGCCCTCCTGGAGTTCGCCCTGTTCCGCGATGAGCTTCTCGGCGTAGGGCTCGGAGTCGTCCTGGGGGTCGTAGCCGAGGGCCCGCGCGGTGGTCAGGTCCCACCACAGGCGGGTGTTGGCGGAGGAGCCGTAGACCACGGTGTGGCCGACGTCCTCGGCGGTCAGGGCGGAGTGGAAGAGGCGTGCGCCGTCGGCGGGGCTCATCCACAGGGAGAGCATGCGCACGCTGGTCGGCTCGGGGAAGCAGGAGCCGATGCGGACGGTGACGGTCTCCAGGCCGTACTTGTCCCAGTAGAACTGCGCGAGGTCCTCGCCGAAGGACTTGGACAGGCCGTAGAAGGTGTCCGGGCGGCGCGGGGTGTCGATCGGGATCAGCGGGTCCTGGCCCTGGGGGCGCGGGGTGTAGCCGACCGCGTGGTTGGAGGAGGCGAAGACGATCCGGGAGACGCCCTCCGCGTGCGCGGCCTCGTACAGGTGGTAGGTGCCCTCGATGTTCGCCTTGAGGATCTTCTCGAACGGGGCTTCCAGGGAGATGCCCGCGAGGTGGATGATCGCGTCGACGCCGCGCACGGCCTCGCGTACGGCGTCCTTGTCGGCGAGGTCCGCCACGATCGCGTCCGGCTCGCCCTCGATCGGGCGCAGATCGAGCAGCCGCAGCTGGTAGCCGTACTGGGGCAGGAGGTCCCGCATCAGGGTTCCGAGGCCGCCGGCGGCGCCGGTGAGCAGGACGGTGCGGGGAGCGGGCATCCTCGGGTCTCCTTGAACGGCCTCATGAGTGCACAGCATTCACATTCGTGGACAAGTTAGGGATTGGGTCTTGGCTTAGTCAAGGGTAGCGGGATGCCTGTTCAGAAATATAAACTCTGATCAGCATTCTGCATGCGATTCTAGGGAGAGCCTGTGACGTCGTCCGCCGACCTCGCCCATCGCCTCGGCATCCCCAGCGGGCCGCTGTTCTTCCCCGTCACCGCCTACGGCCCGGACGGATCCGTCGACCTCGATGTGTATCGCGCGCACATACGCCAGGGCGTGGACGCGGGGGCCGCGGCCGTGTTCGCGTGCTGCGGCACCGGGGAGTTCCACGCGCTCACACCCGAGGAGTTCCAGGACTGCGTCCGGGCGGCCGTGGCGGAGACGGCGGGGCGGGTGCCGGTGGTCGCGGGCGCCGGATACGGCACCGCGCTCGCCGTACGGTACGCGCGGCTGGCCGCCGAGGCCGGCGCCGACGGGCTGCTCGCCATGCCGCCCTATCTGGTGGTCGCCGGGCAGGAGGGACTGCTGCGGCACTACCGCGAGCTGGCCGCCGCGACCGCGCTCCCGGTGATCGTCTACCAGCGCGACAACGCCGTGTTCACTCCCGAGACCGTCGTCGAGCTCGCCCGCACCGAGGGGGTCGTCGGCCTCAAGGACGGCCTCGGCGACCTCGACCTGATGCAGCGGATCGTCAGCGCCGTACGCACCGACGTCCCCGGTGACTTCCTCTACTTCAACGGTCTGCCGACCGCCGAGCAGACCCAGCTCGCCTATCAGGCCATCGGCGTCCCCCTGTACTCCTCGGCCGTCTTCTGCTTCGCTCCCGAGATCGCCCTCGCCTTCCACCGCGCGCTCGTCGACGGCGACCGGGCCACGGCCGACCTCCTGCTCGACGGCTTCTACCGCCCCTTCGTCGAACTGCGCGCGCGTGGCCGCGGGTACGCCGTCTCCCTGGTCAAGGCCGGCGTCCGGCTGCGGGGCCTCGACGTGGGCGAGGTCCGCCCGCCGCTGCACGAGCCCGGCGAGGATCATGTCAAGCAGCTCGCGGAGATCGTCGAGCGCGGGTACGCGCTCCTGGAGGAGGCACAGTGAAGGCGTCGACGTTCGTCTACCCCTGGGACGTCAACGGGGACCCGGAGGCCGCGGCCCGCATCGCCGGGCTCGGCGTGCGCCAGGCGACCCTCGCCGCCGCGTACCACTCCACGCGCGCGCTGACCCCTCGCCACCCCCGCCACCGCATCGTGACCGCCGAGCACGCGGCGGTGCTGTACCCGACGGACTCGCGCTGGGAAGGACGGGAGCTGCGGCCGTACGCGGCCGGTGACTGGGCTCCCGGAGACGCCTTCGGACAG
This sequence comes from Streptomyces sp. NPDC057253, assembly GCF_042669125.1. NCBI lineage: Bacteria > Bacillati > Actinomycetota > Actinomycetes > Kitasatosporales > Streptomycetaceae > Streptomyces > Streptomyces sp. NPDC057253. The sequence continues at coordinate 56,387 of NZ_JBHUXV010000023.1, forward strand.
GCCTGTGCCGAGCTCGCCGGGGCCGGTCTGGAGGTGCACACCTGGGTCGTCCTCGCGCACAACTCCCGGATGGGCGCCGACCATCCGAGCACCTCCGTCGTCAACGCCTACGGCGACCGCTACCCGTGGGCCCCGTGCATCGCCCAGCCCGCCACGCGCGCGTACCTCGTCGACCTCGCCGTGGAGGCGGCCGTCCGCCCCGGCGCGGCCGGCACCGAACTGGAGTCCCTCGGCTGGTACGGCCTCCAGCACCTGCACGCCCACGACAAGACCGGCGGGGTCCCGCTCGGCGACGCCGGGACGTACCTCATGGCGCTCTGCTTCTGCGGGACGTGCCGTGAGGGGTACGGCGAACAGGGCGCCGATCCCGACGAGTTGGCGGCGGCCGTGCGTGCCGCTCTGGAGCCGCTGTGGCAGGGGGCGCCGGACGACGGGGGCTGGGCCGGGGTCGAGAAGCTGCTCGGCGCCGAGCCGGCGGCGGCCACGCGCGCGTGGCGTGACGAGACGGCCCGCACGCTCCAGGAGACGGCGGTGCGGGCGGTGCGTGCCGCCGCTCCCGAAGGCTTCCAGATCCTGCTGCACGCCGACCCGGTGACCTATCACGTGGGCGCCAACCCGGGGGTCGACCCCGAGCACATCCTGTCCGTCGCGGACGGTGTGGTCGTGCCCTGCGCGGGCGGGCCGGGCCTGCTCGCGCCGTTCGCCGGGACCCGGAAGGACGCCGTGATCGCCGCCAACTTCCCCGTCGTCGCGGGGATGGGCGGCAGCCCGGGCACCCTGGCGGCGGACGTGGCGCGGGCGCGTGAGCTCGGGGCGACCGAAGTCCGGCTGTATCACGCCGGGTTGGCGTCGGACGGCGACCTGGAGGCGATCCGTTCGGCGCTGGCCGGCCTCTGAAGCAGGGGCACGGCGGTGGCCAGCCACACCACGCCGAGGGCGACGGACAGCGGCCGCTGATCGACCAGTTCGACCAGGGCCGCGCCCGCGGCGAGACCGAGTGCGTTCGGCGCGAACACCAGGGTGTTGGCCGTGGCGACGGTACGTCCCAGGAGCGCGTCCGGCGTCTCCCGCTGCACTGCGGTGAGCGCGGCGATCAGCACACAGGGCAGGCCCACGCCGATCGCCGCGCTGCACGCCAGGGCCAGCGGCACGGAGGGGACCGCGCGCAGCCCGGCGGCCACGGCGGTGAGAGCGATGCCGTACGCGGCGAACCGGCGCCCGCCCAGGCGCCGCAGGGCGGGCCCGGAGCACAGCCCCACGACCACGGATCCGGCGCCTTGGACGGCGTACAGCACACCGGCGTACGCGGGGGAGCGGCCGAGGGAGTCGATCACGGCGTAGAGCAGGGCACCGTTGAGCCCGGCGCAGCACATGGTGGTGCCGCCGACCAGGACCAGGGGCCGGAGTGTGGGGTGGGCCCATATGTGGCGGGCGCCTTCGGTGAAGGGGGTGGGGTGGGAGGGGCCGGGGACGGTCTCGCGTCCGCCACCGGCCTCCCGGGCGCGTAGCCCCGCGTACACCCCCGCCGCCACCACGAACGTCACGGCGTCCAGGAGGGCCACGGCCGGGCCGCCGTGGAGCGCGTACAGGCCCGCGCCCGCCAACGGGGCGACCACCTTCATGCCCTCCGTGATCGCCATCCGCAGGCCGTTGAAGTCGCCCAGCAGGGACGGGGTGACCGTTCCGGCGACCAGGGCCGACTCCGCCGCGTCATGGACCACGCCCACGGCGCCGTAGACGAGGAGGACCGTGAGGATGACCGGGACGCGGCCGGTGAGGAGGGCCGGCAGGAGGGCCGCGAGCAGCAGGTTGGCGCCGATCAGCAGCGGCTTGCGGCGGACGCGGTCGGCGAGGGCGCCGAGCAGCGGGCCCGCGAGGGTCGGTGCCCACATCGCGAGCATGCACAGCGCGGCCAGGCCGTCCGAGCCGGTGAGGTCCTTGACCCAGACCCCGGCGGCCAGCCACAGGGCCGAGGTGCCGAAGCCGGAGACGAGCACTCCGGTGAGATACAGCCGTGCGTCCCGATCCCGGAGCACGGCCCATGTCGTCGTCATAGGGGGAAAGCGTGGATCTAAGGCCCCGGGGACGGGATGAGGCAGGTGCCCTGGATGCGTGAGCGATGAGTTTTCGAAGCGGGGCCGGTCCACCCTTCACGACATCGCGAACCCTGAGGAGTGCCGCATGACCGTCCCGCCCCTGGACCTCGGACCGCAGACCCGCGTCATCGCCCTGCTGGCCGAGCGCGTCACCGATGAGCAGCTGGGGAACGCCACACCGTGTCCGCGGTACCCGGTGCGCAACATGCTCGGCCATCTGCTCGGCCTCTCCGTCGCCTTCCGCGACGCCGGCCGCAAGGACCTGGGCGCCACCACCGACACCCCGCCGACCGACTCCGTCCCGGACATCGGCCCCGGCTGGCGCGAGGAGCTCCCCAAGGTCCTCGACGAGCTCGCCGAGGCCTGGCGGGACCCGGCCGCCTGGACCGGAATGACCCGCGCGGGCGGCGTGGACCTGCCCGGCGAGATCGCCGCCGCCGTCGCCGTCGACGAACTCCTCGTCCACGGCTGGGACTTGGCCGTGGCCACCGGCCACCCCTACGAGCCGGACCCGGCCGCGCTCCAGGCCGCGTACGGTTTCCTGCGGGCCTCCGCCGAGGACCCGAGCCGGGACGCCATCTTCGGCCCGATCGTCCCGGTGCCCCAGGACGCGCCCCTCCTCGACCGGGCCCTGGGCCTCAGCGGGCGGAACCCGGACTGGACGGCGTAGACGCGCGTACGACCGTGCCGTAGTCGCACGGAAACCGGCGGCGGGCGGCCCGCCCGGACCGTACGCTCCCCACCATGCCGCCCCTCAGCCTCACCGTCCTCGGCACCGCCTCCCCGCACCCGGGACCCGGCCGCCCCTGCTCCGGGTATCTGCTGCGCGGCGGGGGCGCCGAGGTGTGGGTGGACGCCGGACCCGGCACCTTCGCCGAGTTGCAGCGGCACACGAACCCCGCCCGGCTCACGGCGATCTGGATCTCCCATCTGCACGCCGACCACAGCGCCGACCTCCTCGCCGCCGTCTACGCCTTCGCGTTCGGCGGACTCACCCCGCCCGCCCCGATCCCGGTGTACGCCCCACCCGGCGCCGCCCACCGGCTCGCCGGGTTCTTCGGCCGGGCCGACACCCGGTTCCTCAGCGGTGTCCTCGACTTCCAGCCCCTGTACGACGGGCACGAGGTCCGGCACTGGAACCTGAGGCTCGCCTCCCGTGCCGTCGTCCACGACGTCGAGGCGTACGGGCTGCGCGCCGAGTGCGCGGGACGGGTCCTCGCGTACTCCGGGGACAGCGGCCCCTGCACGGCCCTCGTCGAACTCGCCGCGGAATCGGACGTGTTCCTGTGCGAGGCGGACCTCGACCGGCACGGCGAAGGCGAACAGGTCCATCTGACCCCGGAGGACACCGGCGACATCGCCCGCAAGGCAGGGGCGCGCGAGCTGATCGTCACCCATGTCGGACCCACGCTCACCAGGGACATCGCGACCGCCCGAGCCGCCGTCGCCTTCGCCGGACGCGCCTCGACCGCCTTCGAGGGCGCCACCCGGCTCGTCTGACGCGCCTCACGCAACTTCAACTTCCTTTGCCGGAAGCATTGACGAAACAACACCGTCCTCCTACCTTCAACGCGTCGTACTTCGTACGTCATATATGAGACGCGATACGCGAGATCAGATACGCAAGATCCGATACGCGAGATCCGACACGCGAGATCCGAGAGGCGCGCATGACCTCTGTGCCCACGCCGATCCCCTCCCGCACGCAGTACGTGCAGGAGGAGATCAAACGCCGCATCCTCACCGGGCGCCTGACGCCTGGTCAGGCCCTGGTGGAGACCGAACTCGCCGCACAGTTCGGGGTGTCCAAGACCCCGGTGCGCGAGGCGCTCAAGACCCTGGCCGGGACCGGGCTGGTCGTGATGAGCCAGTACAAGGGCGTCACGGTGCGCATGGTGGACGCGGACATGGCGCGCGAGGTGTACGACGTCCGCCTGCTCCTCGAACCCGAGGCGCTGAAGCGGTCGGTGCGGCGGGGGGCCTCGCTCGACGCCGCCCGGGAAGCCCTGACCCGGGCCGACGACGCCACCGACACCGCCGAACGCTCCCTGGCCAACCGGGAGTTCCACCGCGCCCTGTATCTGCCCTGCGGCAATCCGCTGCTCGGCCGGATGCTCGACGAGGTCCGCGACCAGGCCGCGCTGGTCTCCGCCGTCGCCTGGGCGGCCTCGCCCTCCTGGGAGCGGGAGGCCGGCGAGCACCGGGAGATCCTGCGGCTCGCCCTGGCCGGCGACGCGGACGGCGCGGGCCGCGCCCTGCACGCCCACATCGCGTCCTTCGTCGAGCGAGCGTTCCCCGGAGTGCTGGACCAGGACCAGGAAGGCCAGGAATGAGCAGCGAGGCGTATGCGACCCAGCGGGCGGCCCTGGCCGACGTGGTGGCGATCCCGGTGACGCCGTTCTCCGAGGACGGCACCGTCGACCAGGACGCCCACCGGGCCCTGCTGCGTCGGCTGCTCGACGGAGGCGTCACCACCCTCACCCCCAACGGCAACACCGGCGAGTTCTACGCCCTCGCCCCCGAAGAGCGCCGCCTGGTCACGGAGTTGACCGTCGACGAGGCAGGCGACCGGGCCGACATCCTCGTCGGCGTCGGGCACGACGTGCCCACCGCGGTCGCCTCCGCCCGGCACGCCCGGGGGCTCGGCGCGGGCATGGTCATGGTCCACCAGCCCGTCCACCCGTACGTCTCGCAGAGCGGCTGGGTCGACTACCACCGCGCGATCGCCGAGGCCGTCCCGGAGCTGGGGGTGGTCCCCTACATCCGCAACGCCCAGCTCGGCGGGGAGCGCCTCGCCGAACTCGCCGAGGCGTGCCCGAACGTGATCGGGGTGAAGTACGCCGTCCCGGACGCGGCCAGGTTCGCCGCCTTCGCCCGGGACGCGGGGCTCGAACGCTTCGTGTGGGTGGCCGGGCTCGCCGAGCCCTACGCCCCCTCCTACTTCTCGGCGGGCGCCACCGGCTTCACCTCGGGCCTGGTGAACGTGGCCCCGGCTGTCTCGCTGAACATGATCGAAGCGCTTCGATCGGGCGACTACCCGGCCGCCATGAAGGTCTGGGAGCAGATCCGCCGCTTCGAGGAGCTCCGCGCGGCCAACGGCTCCGCCGACAACGTCACCGTCGTCAAGGAGGCTCTCGCCTCCCTGGGCCTGTGCCGCCGCGAAGTGCGGCCGCCGAGCCGAGAGTTGCCCGAGTCCGAGCGTGCCGAGGTCGCCGCGATAGCCGCCGGGTGGTCGGTATGACCGACAGAGAGCGACTGAAGCCGGAGGAACTGCGCAGCCACCAGTGGTACGGCACCGAGGGCCAGTTGCGTACCTGGTCGCACAACGCCCGGATGCACCAGCTCGGTTACGAGGCCGAGGAGTACCGGGGCCGCCCGGTGATCGCCGTGCTCAACACCTGGTCCGACATCAACCCCTGCCACGTCCATCTGCGCGAGCGGGCCGAGGCGGTCAAGCGGGGGGTGTGGCAGGCGGGCGGCTTCCCGCTGGAGTTCCCGGTCGCCACGCTCTCGGAGACCTACCAGAAGCCCACCCCGATGCTCTACCGCAATCTCCTCGCCATGGAGACCGAGGAGCTGCTGCGGTCGTACCCGATCGACGCGGCGGTGCTGCTCGGCGGCTGCGACAAGTCGACGCCGGCGCTGCTCATGGGGGCGACCTCGGCGGACGTGGCCTCGATCTTCGTGCCCGCTGGGCCGATGCTGCCGGGCCACTGGCGCGGGGAGACCCTCGGCTCCGGCACCGACATGTGGAAGTACTGGGACGAGCACCGCGCGGGTAACCTCACCGACTGCGAACTGCGGGAGCTGCAGGGCGGGTTGGCGCGTTCGCCGGGTCACTGCATGACCATGGGGACGGCGTCCACGATGACCGCGGCCGCCGAAACCCTTGGCATGACCCTGCCGGGTGCGTCCTCGATCCCGGCCGTCGACTCCGCCCACGAGCGGATGGCGGCCGCCTCCGGACGCCGGGCGGTGGAGCTCGCCTGGACCGGGCTCAAGCCGTCCGAGATCCTCACCCGGGACGCCTTCGAGGACGCCGTCACCACGGTCCTCGGGCTGGGCGGCTCCACCAACGCGGTCATCCATCTGATCGCCATGGCCGGCCGGGCGGGGATCGAACTCACCCTGGACGACTTCGACCGCATCGCCCGCACGGTCCCGGTACTGGCGAACGTACGGCCCGGTGGACGGACGTACCTCATGGAGGACTTCCACTTCGCCGGCGGCCTGCCCGCCTTCCTCTCCCGGATCACCGACCTGCTCCACCTGGACCGGCCGACCGTGAACGGCACCCTGGGCGAGCAGTTGGCGGGTGCGGTCGTGCACAACGACGACGTCATCCGCACCCGGGACAACCCGGTCGCGAGCGAGGGCGGGGTCGCCGTCCTGCGCGGCAACCTCTGCCCGGACGGCGCCGTCATCAAGCACATCTCCGCCGAGCGCCACCTGCTCAAGCACACCGGACCCGCGGTCGTCTTCGACGACTACAAGTCCATGCAACGCACCATCGACGACCCGGAGTCGGGCATCACCGCGGACAGCGTCCTGGTGCTGCGCAACGCCGGCCCCAAGGGCGGCCCGGGCATGCCCGAGTACGGCATGCTCCCGATCCCGGACCACCTGCTCAAGCAAGGCGTGCGCGACATGGTCCGCATCTCCGACGCCCGCATGAGCGGCACGAGCTACGGCGCGTGCGTGCTCCATGTGGCCCCGGAGTCGTACGTCGGAGGCCCGCTGGCCCTGGTCCGCACGGGCGACAGCATCACCCTCGACGTCGAGGCGCGCACTCTCCGACTGGACGTGGACGAAGCCGAGTTGGAGCGCCGCCGCAAGGACTGGACGCCCCCGCCCACCCGCTACGAACGCGGCTACGGCGCCCTCTACAACGACCAGATCACGCAAGCGAACACCGGCTGCGACTTCGAGTTCCTGGCCAGGCAAGGCAAGGTCCCAGACCCGTACGCAGGCTGACTGTACCCACCCAAGGGGCGCGGGGAACTGCGCGACCAGCCACAGCGGACCCGCACGCGCCACACAACATGACGTGGCACCCGCACGCACAGCGAGAAAGCGCTTACCGCACCACGAACGCAAGCCGCACCCAGAACGGAGACCCTGTCATGGCCCAAGCCGCAGCCGTGGCGAAACCGCCCGCGCCACCCCGGCGGCGGCGCCGTACCTCCGCCACGCCCCGCAGGCTCCCGTACCTGCTGATCGCACCGGCCGCCCTGCTGATGCTGGGCTTCATCGCCTACCCGGTGATCAGCGTCTTCTACTACAGCCTCCAGCACTACAACCCCACGAAGCCGTGGCGGAACGGGTACGCGGGCTTCGACAACTTCGTCCAGATCTTCACCGAGGACCCGCAGTTCTGGGACACGCTGACCTTCAGCGCCAAGTGGGTCTTCGTCGAGGTCGGACTCCAGCTGCTGTTCGGTCTTGCGCTCGCGCTGATCGTCAACCAGACCTTCGTGGGCCGGGGGTTGGGTCGCGCGCTGGTCTTCTCCCCGTGGGCCGTCTCCGGTGTGCTGACCTCCGCGATCTGGGTGCTGCTCTACAACTCCCAGACGGGCATCACCCGTTACCTCGCCGACATGGGCATCGGCTCCTACGGCACCAGCTGGCTGTCGGACACCTCGACCGTGTTCTCGGCGGCGGTCGTGGCCGACCTGTGGCGCGGTGTGCCCTTCTTCGCGATCCTCATCCTCGCCGACCTCCAGTCCGTCTCGAAGGACCTGTACGAGGCCGCCGAGGTCGACGGGGCCGGCCGGATCAAGCAGTTCTGGCACATCACGCTGCCGCACCTGAAGGACGCGATCATCCTGTCCACGCTGCTGCGGGCGGTGTGGGAGTTCAACAACGTCGACCTGCTCTACACGCTGACCGGCGGCGGGCCCGCGGGCGAGACGACGACCCTGCCTCTGTACATCGCCAACACCAGCGTCGACGCCCACAACTTCGGCTACGCGTCCGCCCTGACCACGGTCGCGTTCGTGATCCTGCTCTTCTGCTCGATGGTCTATCTGCGGCTGAGCAAGTTCGGAGGCGGTTCCAAGTGATCACCAAGGAGGCCACGGAGGTCGCACCCGCTCCCGTGCCGCAGGCACCCGAAGCGACCCGTCCGGTGAAGCAGCGCCGCTCCTGGGACGAGGTGCCCCGCTGGCAGATCTACACGCCGCTGTCGATCTACCTCGTCTTCACCCTGATCCCCTTCTACTGGATCCTGCTGTTCGCGCTGCGCCCTGCCGGCTCGACCTCGCTGGTGCCCTGGCCGATCACCTTCGACCACTTCGAGAAGGTGTGGACCGAGCGGTCCTTCGGCACCTACTTCGAGAACAGCGTGTACGTCGGTCTCGCGACGCTGGTGATGACGACGCTGGTCGCCCTGGCCGGCGGCTATGCCCTCGCGCGGTTCGACTTCAAGATCAAGAACGCGTTCATGCTGGCCCTGCTGTGCTCCCAGTTCGTGCCGGGCGCGCTGCTGCTGGTGCCGCTGTTCGAGATCTTCGCCGAGCTGAAGATGATCAACTCGCTGGGCAGCGTGATCATCGCCGAGACGGTGTTCCAGTTGCCGCTGTCGATGATCCTGATCAGCAACTTCATCAAGAACGTGCCGTACTCCCTGGAGGAGGCGGCCTGGGTGGACGGCTGCAACCGGATGACGGCGTTCAGGATCGTCGTGCTCCCGCTGCTCAGGCCGGGTCTGATCGCCGTGGGTTCCTTCGCCTTCGTGCACTCCTGGAACCACTTCCTGTTCGCCCTGATGTTCCTCAACAACCAGGACAAGCAGACGATCCCGGTCGGCCTCAACACCCTGATGAGCGCGGACAGCGTCGACCTCGGCGCGCTGGCCGCGGGCGGCATCATCGCGGCGGTCCCCGTGGTGATCGTGTTCGCCTTCATCCAGAAGTGGCTGATCACGGGCTTCAGCGCGGGGGCGGTGAAGGGATGAGACTCCGTCGGATCGCAGTGGGGGGTGTGGTGTTGGGCCTGGTGAGTGTCGTCGTCCGGGCCGAGGGGCGTGCGGTGGGTCGTGTGCTGCTGGGGAGGAGCGACGCGGTGTCCACGCCGGGTGCGGCGGCCGGCGGTTGCCGGGGTGGGGGTGAGGGGGCGGCGAGGGTGGCTGTCGGTCGGGTTGGCGGTGGGTTGGTGGCGGGGGGTGCGGTCGGCCGGGTCGGCGCCCGGTCGGCGGCGGGGGGTGCGGTCAGCCGGGTCGGCGCCTGGTCGGCGGCGAGGGTGGCTGTCGGCTCGGCCGGCACCGAGGCGGCCGCCGGGATGGCCCTCGGCCGGGTCGGCATCGAGTCGGCCGCCGGGATGGCCCTCGGCCGGGCCGGCATCGAGTCGGCCGTGAGGGCGGTCATCGACCTCCGCCACGACGGCCTGCTCCACATCACCGACGGCTCCGACCTGGTCACCGTCTCCTGGAGCCGCTTCACCGGCCACGACAAGCCGATGCCCGGCGGCAACAGCGACTCGGCCACCGGCGACCGCGGCGAACTCCGGGTCACCCCGCACCATCGCACCTCCGGCAGCGAGCGTGATCTCGCGGCGGACGTCGGCCGGACGCCTACCCTGCACACAAAGATCGACAGCGCCGCAGGGAGAACGCAATGAACACCAAAGGCACCACGGGCACCGTGGACATCGTCCTGGCGGGCGCGCGCGGCCACGGCCGCTGGCACCTGGAGAACATCCGCCGGCTCCAGGACAAGGGGATCGTACGACTGGCGGGGATCTGCGAGCTGACCCCGCTGACCGGCGAGGAGATCCCCGAAGGGCTGGGCACGCCCGAGCAGTCCGCCGACTTCGGTGCGCTCCTCGACTCCACCGGCGCCCGGATCGCGGTCATCTGCACCCCGATCCCGACCCACACCGACCTGGCGCTCGCGGCGGCCGCGCGGGGCGTGCACATCCTGCTGGAGAAGCCCCCGGCGCCGTCGTACGCCGAGTTCCGCCGCATGGCCGACGGCGTCGCCGCGGCCGGGGTCGCCTGCCAGATCGGCTTCCAGTCGCTCGGCTCGCACGCCGTGCCCGCGATCCGCGAGCTCGTCGAGGAGGGCGCGATCGGCGAGGTCACCGGCATCGGCGGGGCCGGTGCCTGGGCGCGCGCGGAGTCGTACTACCGGCGTGCGCCCTGGGCGGGCAAGCGGCGGATGAACGGCGTCGACGTGATCGACGGCGCCCTGACCAACCCCCTCGCGCACGCCGTCGCCACCGCCCTCGCGCTCGGCGAGGCGAGCCGCGCCGAGGACGTCACCCGCATCGAGACCGAGCTCCAGCGCGCCAACGACATCGAGTCCGACGACACCTCCTGCGTCCGCGTCACCACCGCGACCGGCCTCAAGGTGACCGTCGCCGTGACCCTGTGCGCCGAGGACCCCGACGAGCCGTACGTCGTCGTGCACGGCGACCGCGGCCGGATCACCTACTGGTACAAGCTGGACCGCGTTCTCCTCCAGCGGGCCGGGCACGGCCCCGAGGAGTACGAGTACGGCCGCACCGACCTGCTGGAGAACCTGGTCGACCACGTCACCGACGGCGACGAGCTGCTGGTCGCCCCCGAGATGACGGGCGCCTTCATGAAGGTCGTCGAGGCCATTCGGCTGGCCCCCGACCCGGCCCCGCTGCCGGCCTCCGCCTGGCACCTGCTGCCCGACGAGGGGCGCCGGGTCGTCCCCGGCATCGACGGGCTCGTGGCGGCCGCCGCGGACAGCCTCGCCCTGTACTCCGAGCTGGGCGCCGACTGGGCCCGGCCACACGAAGCGAACGAGGTGAGCACATGACGACCCCCGACACCCCGGTCCTGCGTGTCGCGGGCCGCCCCGTCGGCCGCTACGTCACCCGGCCCGAGCTGCCCGCCCGGCTCTCCCCGCGCCCCTATCTGCACCCCGTCTCCACCCTGGCCGGCACGGCGGTCACCGAACTGAGCCCCGCCGACCACATCCACCACCTCGGCGTCGGTGTCGCCGTTCCCGACGTCGAGGGGCACAACTTCTGGGGCGGCCGCACCTACGTCCGCGACCGGGGCCCGACCGAACTCGACAACCACGGCGCCCAGCGCCACAGCTCCTTCCCACTGCGTGACCCCGACGGCTTCGTGGAGGAGCTGCGCTGGGTCGCCTCCGGAACCGAGCTGCTGCGCGAGCGCCGTACCGTCGCGGCCACCGAACTGACCGCGAGCGCCTGGGCGTTGGACTTCACCTTCTCCCTCACCAACGTCACCCGGGACCCCCTCTCGATCGGCAGCCCCGCCACCAACGGCCGCCCCGGCGCGGCCTACGGCGGTTTCTTCTGGCGGGCCCGCAAGGAGGCCACGGCACCCGAGGTGTTCACCGTCGACCGCGCGGGAGAGGACGCCGTCCACGGCACCCGCGCCGACTGGGTCGCCCTTACCGGCGGCACCTGGACGCTCGTCTTCGCCGGGGCCACCGACCTGACCCGACGCGATCCCTGGTTCGTGCGCGCCGGCGAATACCCGGGCGTGGGCTCGTCGTTGGCCTCCGAGGCGCGGCTGCCGGTGCCGCCCGGCGAGACCGTCGTACGGCGGATCGTCACCGTGGTGGCCGACGGACGCCTGCCCAGGCTCGAAGCGGCGGCCCTGGTGCGGAAGGCGGTCAGCCGGTGACCCACCCGACCCAGCCGGTGCCCCACCCGACGCCGGGCCCGCCGGTGACATACACGAACCCGGGCCCGCCGGTGACGTACACGAACCCGGTCCTCAACGCCGACTGGTCCGACCCCGATGTGGTGCGCGTGGGTGACGACTTCTACCTCACCGCCTCCAGCTTCGGTCGCGTCCCGGGTCTTCCCCTGCTGCACTCCCGCGACCTCGTCAACTGGACCCTGATCGGCCACGCCCTCGAACGCCTGGAACCCACGGGGGAGTTCACCAAGCCCCGGCACGACGGCGGGGTCTGGGCCCCTTCCCTCCGCCACCACGACGAACGCTTCTGGATCTTCTGGGGCGACCCCGACCAGGGCATCTTCCAGATCAACGCCCCCGGGATCAGGGGCCCTTGGACCCGCCCGCACCTCCTCAAGTCGGGCAAGGGCCTGATCGACCCCTGCCCCCTGTGGGACGAGGAGACCGGCGAGGCCTACCTCGTGCACGCCTGGGCCAAGTCCCGCTCCGGCGTCAAGAACCGTCTCACCGGCCACCGGATGAGCCCCGACGGCCGCGAACTCTTCGACGGGGGCAAGCTGATCGTCGACGGCGACCGTATCCCCGGCTGGTTCACCCTGGAGGGCCCCAAGCTCTACCGGCACGACGGCTGGTTCTGGATCTTCGCCCCGGCGGGGGGAGTCGAGACCGGCTGGCAGGGCGCCTTCCGCTCGCGCGGGTTCTTCGGCCCGTACGAGGAGAAGGTCGTCCTGGAGCAGCAGGACACCGACGTCAACGGCCCCCACCAGGGCGCCTGGGTGCGCACCCCGTCCGGCCAGGACTGGTTCCTGCACTTCCAGCAGAAGGGCGCCTACGGCAGGGTCGTCCACCTCCAGCCGATGAGCTGGGGCGATGGGGGTACCTCCCGCTCGAGCGAAGCCGAGAGTGGGGGAGGCTGGCCGGTGCTGGGCGACGCGGGCGCCCCCGTCGCCGTACACGAAAGGCCCGACCTGCCGCCGCAGCCGGACGCGGCGCCCGCCACCGACGACGACTTCCCCGGCGGACGCTTCGGCCGTCAGTGGCAGTGGACCGCCAATCCGCAGCACGGCTGGGCCACCCACCACTCCGGGGACGGCCTGCGGCTCACCTGTGTCCGCTCGGCCGACGCGCACGACCTGCGCACACTCCCGAACGTCCTCACCCAGCGGCTGCCCGGCACCCCCTCGGCCGTCGAGGTCGAGCTGGAGCTGCACAGCGAGGCACCGGGCGCGCGGGCCGGTCTCGCCGTCCTCGGGGACGCCTTCAGCTGGATCGGACTGGAGCGCGGGACCGACGGCGTCGTCCGTCTCGTGCACCGGTTCGCGGAGGGCGTCGCCGAGCGGGAGCGGGACGCCGACCGTCCGCGGCTCGCGCCCACGGGACGGGTGCGGCTGCGGATCGAGATCGGCACCGGCGCGCGCTGCCGCTTCTTCCACGACCTCGGCGACGGCCCGCGGCCCTCCGGACCCGTCTTCGCCGCCACCCCCTGGCGCTGGGTCGGCGCGCTGCTCGGACTCTTCGCGCTCGCGCCCGTCGGCGGTGGACACGCCGGGGCGGCAACGTTCTCGCACTTCAGGATCGACCACCTGTAACGCACCGCACCCGTAAGCCTGTTGGGAGCCGCAATGACGCAGCACCTTCGTAGCAAGCGCTTGCCAAGACCGGGGCCGGCCGCCGTGAAGTCCGCCTCGTGGACCGCCACGAGCTCGTGGAAGCACGCCCGGTTCGTCGAGTACCGCAACTCCCGTCCCTGCGTGGACGCGTGGGCGTGCACCGTCGCGAACCACCTCACGGGCACCGACGGCCGGGCGCCGCGGGCCCGTCACTGACTCCGCCCACGACTTCACACCTCCGCTGGAATCAGAAGAAGAAGAGAGCCGAACCATGAAGATCAGCATTCGCAGAAGCAGGCGCGCTGCCGTAGCCGTCGCCCTCGGGTCCGTCCTGGCGCTGACCGCCACCGCCTGCGGTGACGACGGCAGCGGGGCCGGCGGCGACAAGGGCGAAGAGGGCAGCGGCAAGGGCAAGATCGTCTTCTGGGACAACAACGGCGGTGTGCGCACCGACATCTGGAAGGAGATCATCGCCGACTTCCAGAAGGCGAACCCCGACATCAAGGTCGAGTACGTCGGGATCGCCTCCACCGAGTACCAGTCGAAGGTCGACACCGCCATCCAGGGCGGTGGCCTGCCGGACGTCGGCGGGGTCGGCGCGGCCATGCTCGCCGGGTTCTCCGCGCAGAACGCGCTGGAGCCGCTCGACGACCGGCTGGCCCAGTCGTCCCTGAACGGCAAGCTCAACGAGGACATGGTCGGCGTACTGAAGGCGGCGGGCGGCGGGGACGGGACCCTGTACTCGATCCCGACCTCCGCCAACAACGGTGTGCTGTACTACCGGACCGACCTGTTCAAGAAGGCCGGCCTGGACGAGCCGACGACCTGGGACAAGTTCTACGAGGCCGCCGCCAAACTCACCAACGCCAAGAAGAACGAGTTCGGTTACACCATCCGCGGTGGCGCCGGGTCCATCGCCCAGGCGCTGGACGCCGCGTACGGGCAGAGCGGGATCACCTCGTTCTGGAACGGCGACAAGACCACGGTCAACGACCCGAAGAACGTGGCGGCGCTGGAAAAGTACGCGGCGCTGTACAAGAAGGACACTCCGGCGGCCGACCTCAACAACGACTTCACCAAGATGGTCGCGCAGTGGGACTCCGGCACGATCGGCATGCTCAACCACAACCTGGGCTCCTACCAGGACCATGTGAAGGCGCTCGGCGTCGACAAGTTCCGGGGAATTCCGCAGCCGATCGGCGCGAGCGGCAAGCGGGTGCAGGTGTCCAACCCCGTCGACGGGCTCGGGGTGTTCAAGAGCTCGAAGAACAAGGACGCGGCATGGAAGTTCATCGAGTTCGCGACCTCGCACGCGGAGAACTCGAAGTTCAACAAGGCGGCCGGGCAGGTGCCGTCGAACAACGACGCCGCGAAGGACTCGTGGATCTCCGAGGCCGAGCCCACGAAGCTTGCCGCCGCCGCGTTGACCGACGGTTCCACGTCGATCGTTCAGCTGCCGTACTACCTGCCCGACTGGAACACCATCTCCAAGGCCGACAACGAGCCGAACTTCCAGAAGGTGCTGCTGGGTGACATGAGTGCGAAGGAGTTCCTGGACACGATGGCCGACCAGTTGAACAAGGCTCAGGCGGAGTGGAAGGAACAGAACGGCTGACAGCACGGGTGGTTGTGGTCGTGGGGAGCCGCGGGTCCGTCGTGGCTGGTCGCGCAGTTCCCCGCGCCCCTGACTTGGAAAGGTCACGTACGTTGTCACTCACTCGTAGACAAGTCACCGTCGCAGCGCTTTCCGCCGCGCCGTTCGCATGGGGTGCGACCGGCACTGCCCAGGCCACTCCTCGAAGGTCTCGCACCCTTTTCATCGCCGGTGACTCCACCGCCGCCCAGAAATACTCCGACGCCGCTCCCGAGACCGGGTGGGGCATGGCTCTTCCCTTCTTTCTCGGCAAGGGCCTCTCCGTCGCCAATCACGCGGTGAACGGGCGCAGTTCGAAGTCCTTCGTCGACGAGGGGCGACTGGACGCGATCCTCGGGCTGATCAAGCCCGGTGACCTCCTGCTCGTCCAGTTCGGGCACAACGACGAGAAGTCCGAGGACCCGACCCGGTACACCGAGCCGTGGTCGACGTATCAGGACTACCTGCGGCTGTACGTCGAGGGCGCTCGGGCCCGGGGCGCGCGACCCGTGCTGGCCACGTCGGTCGAGCGGCGGAAGTTCGACGCAAGCGGCAACGCCGTGCCGACCCACAAGGAGTACCCGGCCGCCTTACGGGCGCTCGCCGCCGAGGAAGGTGTCGCACTGCTCGACATCCAGGCCCTGTCGCTCGCCCTGTGGCAGGAGCTCGGGGTCGAGGAGACCAAGCGGTACTTCAACTGGACCGACACCGAGCAGGACAACACGCACTTCAATCCGCCCGGCGCCATTGCCGTGGCGCGCCTGGTGGCCCGGCAGCTGCTGCGGTGTCGCGTGCTGGCGCCCCGGGACGTGCGCCGGCTCGACGCGGAGATCCCGGAGTCCTGGATCACCTGGCCGTCGCCGGCCACCGCCTGACCCTCCCGACCATCGAAAGAGAGCCGCACAATGAACGCACGCGCATGTCATGATCATGCCATCAGCAAGGTGATAGCGGTGGCGGGTTGTGCCGCCCTCGTCCTCGCGGTCACCGGGACCACCGCCCAGGCCAAGGCCCACGACACCGCCCGCGAGACCCTCGCCGCCGGGGACGGCTGGGCCTCCTACGGCACCGGTACCACCGGAGGCGCGGCCGCCGACGCCGCCCATGTGTACACCGTCACCGACTGGGCCGGCTTCAAGGCGGCCCTCGCCGCGGGCGGCAGCGCACCGAAGATCATCAAGGTGAAGGGCACCATCGACGCCGTGTCCGAAGGGTGCGACTCGCTCGCCGCCCCCGGCTACGACTTCGACGCCTATCTGGCGAAGTACTCGCCCGAGGCCTGGGGCCTGGACACCGACCTGAGCGCCGAGCCCGACGACAGCCCGGAGGGCCTGCGCCGCGCCTCGGCGGCCCACCAGGACCAGACGATCAAGGCGAACGTCCCGGCCAACACCACCATCATCGGTGTCGGCCGCGACGCCGGGTTCAAGGGCGCGAGCCTCCAGATCAAGGCCGTCGACAACGTGATCGTCCGCAACCTCACCTTCGAGAGCCCGATCGACTGCTTCCCGCAGTGGGACCCGACCGACGGCTCCACCGGCAACTGGAACAGCGAGTACGACACCGCCGTCGTCTACGGCTCCAGCCACGTCTGGCTGGACCACAACACCTTCACCGACGGCTCCCACCCCGACAGCGCCGCCCCGACCTACTTCGGGATGCTCTACCAGCAGCACGACGGTGAGCTGGACGTCGTCCGCGGCTCGAACTACGTCACCGCCTCCTGGAACGTCTTCACCGAGCACGACAAGACGATCCTCATCGGCAACAGCGACAGCGAGTCCACGGCGGCGGGGGACCGGGGCAAGCTCAAGGTCACCTTCCACCACAACCTGTTCTCGAACCTCGTCGAGCGTGCGCCGCGCGTCCGCTTCGGGCAGGTCGACTCCTACAACAACCACTTCGTGGCCGACGGCGACTACGGCTACAGCTTCGGCATCGGCAAGGAGTCCCAACTGGTCGCCGAGCACAACGCGTTCACCCTGCCGGCCGGGATCAGCGCGGCCAAGGTGCTCAAGCGGTGGAACGTCTCTCCGCTCACCGCCGCCGACAACTACGTCAACGGCACGCTCACCGACCTGATCGCCGTCCACAACGCGGAGATCCCCGCCGAGACCCTGGAGTCCGGCGCGGGCTGGACACCGACCCTGCGCACGAAGGTCGATCCCCCGAAGAAGGTCCCGGGCATCGTCGACCGCGGCGCGGGCGCCGGGCGCATCTGCTGATCCGCGTCACCGATCCGCGTCACCGATCCACGTCACCCCATGACCGGCCGGGGCGGACTCCAGCGGCCGTCCCGGCCCCCCACCTCACCCCCCACGCGAGGCACCCCACCACAGAGCCGCGTTCCCAAGGAGCACCCGCATGTCCTCGCACCTCGCCCAACTCCCCCTGTCCAGAAGGGGTTTCCTGCTCGCGAGCACCGGAGCGGCAGCCGCGCTCGCCCTCGCGGCGGAGCCCGCCCAGGCTGTCGGCAACGGCCTGCGCCCGTTCGGTCGCTTCGGGTCCCCGACCGCCCGCCTCACCCCGCAGACCCTCTACGTCGACCCCGACGGCCGAGGCGACCACACCACCGTCAAGGCCGCCGTCACCGCCGCCACCGGCAGCGGCTGGACCCTGGTCCTGGCCCCCGGCACCTACCGGGAGACCGTCGCCGTCGACATCACGCGCACCGAGACCACCTGGATCGGAGCCTCCGAGGACCCCCGGGACGTCGTCATCGTCCACGACAACGCGGCCGGCACCCCCAAGCCCGGCGGCGGTACCTACGGCACCACCGGATCGGCCACCACGACCGTGCAGGCCGACGGCTTCACCGCCCGCTGGATCACCTTCGCCAACGACTGGCTGCGCGCCGACCACCCCGACATCACCGGCACCCAGGCCGTCGCCCTCAAGGTCCAGGGCGACCGCTCCGCCTTCCACCACTGCCGCTTCCTCGGTCACCAGGACACCCTGTACGCCGACTCGATCGCCCTCACCTCCTTCGCCCGCCAGTACTTCGCGCACTGCTACGCCGAGGGAGACGTCGACTTCGTCTTCGGCCGGGCCACCGCCGTCCACGAGCACTGCCACTTCCGCACGCTGAACCGCACCGACCTGGCGGCGGCGCCGTACGGCTTCGTGTTCGCGCCCTCGACGGCGGGCGCCAACCCGCGCGGCTACCTGGTGACACACAGCCGGGTGAGCAGCGAAGCCCCGGACGCCGCCTACAAGCTGGCCCGTCCGTGGGTCCCCAGCTCCGACCCCACCGCCCGGCCGAGCCTCACCGTCCGGGACACCTGGCTCGGCCCCGGCATCGACGCGGTCGCCCCCTACACCAACATGTCGGACGCCTTCCCCTGGCAGAACCAGCGCTTCGCCGAGTACCGCAACACGGGTCCGGGCGCCCGGATCACCGTCCCGGAGAACCGGCCCCGACTCACCCGCGAACAGGCCCAGTCGGCGACCCGCGAGAGCTACCTCGGCGACTGGCAGCCGTGGAAGGAGACGTGCTGATGCGCAGGCGCACCCTTCTCGCGGCCGGCCTCGGACTCGCCGCGTCCGGAACGACCCCCGCCTCCGCCACCGAAAGCCACAACGCCCACAACGCCCACAACGCCGACAACGGCCACCGCGGCCGCCACGTCCTCCACGTCCGCCCCGGCGACTCCGTCCAGGCCGCCGTCGACGCGGTCACCGGCCCCGGCTGGACGATCGTCGTGCACCCGGGGACCTACCGCGAGGTCGTCAACGTCCCAGCCGCCGCAGCCGAGTTGACCGTGCGGGGCGCCGTCCGCGACCCACGTGCCGCCGTCATCGTCCACGACAACGCCAACGGCACGAAGAAGCCCGACGGCACCACCTACGGCACCGCCGGCTCCGCCACCTTCACCTCCGCCGCCCCCGGCCTCACCGTCCGCGACCTCACCCTCGCCAACGACTGGCTGCGCGCCGACCATCCCGACATCACCGGCACCCAGGCGGTCGCGGCCTGCACCTACGGCGACCGCACCCACTTCGACAACGTCCGCCTCCTGGCCCACCAGGACACCCTCTTCGTCGAGACGACCGCCCTCACCTCCTTCGACCGGCAGTACTTCCGCCGCTGCCACATCGAGGGAGACGTCGACTTCGTCTTCGGCCGGGCCACCGCCGTCTTCGAGGAGTGCCACTTCCACACCCTCCAGCGGGACGTGTCCTTCACCCCCAAGGGCATGGTCTTCGCGCCCTCCACCGCCCGTGCCAACCCGTACGGCATCCTCGCGGTCCGCTCCCGCATCACCTCCGGCGCCGAGGACGGGGCGTACAAGCTGGCCCGGCCCTGGGTGCCGTCGTACGAGACGACCGCCTGGCCGTCGCTGGTCGTGCGGGACTCCTGGATCGGGCCCGGCATCGACCCGCTCGCGCCCTACACGAACATGCGCGAGCAGTACCCCTGGCAGACCATGCGCTTCAGGGAGTACGGCAACTCCGGCCCCGGCGCGGTGATCACCGTCCCCGAGAACCGCCCCCAACTCACCGCCGAGGAGGCCGCTTTCCACACCAAGCGCGCCTACCTCGGCGACTGGCGCCCCCGTGCATAGGGCCGCCGCCGTCACCGGATCGGCCGCGCCGGCCAGGGGAGCGGTGAGCCCGGCGGCGGGGATCGTGGACGGCCCGCTGCCCGGCTTCCACCCGGCGCTCAAGGCCGAGCTGAACTTCCCGCTCGCCTGGGGGACTTCACCGGTGCGTGACTTCGGCACCTGGCGTCGGAAAGCCAGGACCGTGGTCGAGGATCACCTCCTCGTCCCGAGCCAGGACGGGACGCCGTACGCACCGGAACGCGCAGAGGTGTCGCAAGGCGCGGGATACACGCGGGAGTTGGTCACCCTCTCCCTCACCCGATACGAACGCGTCCGCGCCGCCCTGCTCACCCCGCACGGCCCCGGACCGTTCCCCGCCGTGCTGCTGCTCCACGACCACGGGGCGAGGTTCGACATCGGCAAGGAGAAGCTGGTCCGGCCCTGGTACGACGACACCCGGCTCGCCTCTGCCGAGGCCTGGGCGGACCAGTACTTCAGCGGCCGGTTCGTCGGCGACGAGCTGGCCCGGCGCGGCTATGTCGTGCTGTGCGCGGACGCGCTCGGCTGGGGTGACCGCGGCCCGGTCACCTACGACCAACAGCAGGCCCTGGCCTCCAACTTCTCCAACCTGGGCTCCTCGCTCGCCGGTCTCATGGCCCGTGAGGACGCCCGCGCCGCCGGGTTCCTGGCCGGACTCAGGAAGGTGGACGTCGGCAGGATCGCCGCCGTCGGGTTCTCCATGGGTGCCTACCGGGCTTGGCAGACGGCCGCGCTCACCGACCACATCGCGGCCACCGCGTCCGTCTGCTGGATGACCGGCCTCAAGGACATGATGGTCCCCGGCAACAACACCCTGCGCGGGCAGTCCAGTTACTACATGCTCCACCCGGGCCTGCCCCGGTTCCTCGACTTCCCCGACGTGGCGAGCATCGCCGCACCCAGGCCGATGCTCTTCTTCAACGGCGGCCTCGACCCGCTGTTCCCCGCCGACGGCGTCCGTGTGGCGTACGAGCGGCTGCGCGCCGTCTGGCACTCCCGCCACGCCGAGGAGCGGTTGCACCTCAGAACCTGGCCCGACCTGGGCCACGTCTTCCTCGACCGCATGCAGGACGAGGTCTTCAGCTGGCTCGACCACGTGCTGTGAACACCGCTCCGTGAACCACCGCTCCGTGAACCATCCCCCCCCCACCCGCACCCGAAGGGACCCGCTCCCATGTCTCGTCGTACCGCCCTCACTCTCTTGTCGGCCCTGTCCCTGGGCGTCGGCCTCGCCGTCCTCCCCACCCAGGCGCAGGCCGCCACCGTGGTCGTCAGCAACGCGACCGACCTGTCCAACGCCATCAAGAACGCCACCGCCGGCACCGTGATCCAGGTCCGCGGCGGCACCTACTACCCGACGGCCACCCTCCAGTCCACGGCCAACGGCAGCTCCTCCGCGCCGGTCACGCTCACCGCGTACGGCTCGGAGACCGTGAAGATCGACGGGTCGTCCCTGCCCGACGGCGACTGGATCTTCAAGCTGACCGCCGACTACTGGAACGTCTCCAACCTGACCTTCCAGAACTCCCCGGACAGCGCGGTGGTCTGCCAGTCCTGCACCGGCACGGTCTGGAACAACATCAAGACCATCAACGGCGGCGACTCCGGCTTCACGCTCACCGGTGACGGCACGGTGGGCAACACCGTGAAGAACATCGACAGTTACGGCAACTACGACGCCGCGAACCACGGCGAGAACGCCGACGGCATCGCCGTGAAGTTCGGCTCCGGCACCGGCAACCTCATCACCGGAGCCCGCCTCTACAACAACTCGGACGACGGTATCGACTTCTGGTCGTTCTCCTCGCCCGTCACCGTCGAGCACACCTGGTCCATGGGCAACGGCGTCAACCGCTGGTCCGACTCGGCCTTCGCGGGCGACGGCAACGGCTACAAACTGGGCGGTGACGGAGAGGTCGTCGCGCACGTCATCAACAACTCCGCCGCCTGGGGCAACGCGGGCAACGGCTTCACCGAGAACTCCAACACCGGCGCCCTCGTCATCAACCGCACCACCGCCTACGCCAACAGCAAGTGGGGCTACTACTTCGCCACCAGCTCCGCGAAGCTCGGCAAGAACCTCGCGGTGAGCAACGGCGGCGGCGCGGTCAACAAGGGCTCCAAGGTCACCTCGTCCGGCAACAACTGGGACAGCGGGATCAGCACCCCCGCCTTCCGGTCGACGGACGCCTCCACGACGTACAACGCCCGCTCCGCCGGCGGCACTCTGCCCGCCACCACCTTCCTGACGACGGGCAGCACCACCATCGGGGCGACGATGAACTGACCCGACCAGGGCCCGACCACGGCCCGACCACCCGCATGTCGGGGTGCTTGACCCGTTTTTTACCGGGCGGGTCTCGCGCCCGACATGGTGACGCGCGTAGAACCTCTGTCATGCATAAGTCACTGCGTATCGCAGCCGTCACCGCGGCGTGTGCCCTCACCGGCGGTGCCCTCTACGGCGCCGGTGCGGCCACCGCCGGCCAGTCCACGGCGAACTCCACGCACGAGCCCTACAACATCGGGCTCCTGGTCAAGGACATCGACACCTACTACGGCACCGCGGCCGACGCGAACGGCGTCTACCAGGCCTCGCCCACGAGCCCGTACGCCAAGGACCTCGCCGCCATCGACAAGGCCGCGACGAAGTACATCGACCAGGCCGCCCGCAAGGCCCACCACCGGGGCGAGAAGCCCGCGGTCGTCTTCGACATCGACGACACGCTGCTGCTCAGCCTCGACTACGAGAAGCGCTACAACTACACCTACAACTCGACCACTTGGGCCGACTACGTCAACAAGGCCGACCGCCCGGCCGTCTTCGGCAGCCCCGAACTCGTGCAGTACGCCGCGAAGAAGGGTGTCGAGGTCTTCTACAACTCCGGTCTGAGCGAGGCCCAGCGCTCCGCCGCGGTCGCGAACCTGAAGAAGATCGGCGCCGACGTGAACCTCGACGCCGACCACGTGTTCCTCAAGGACAAGGCGAACCCGCCGTCCTATCTGAGCGCCTGCGCCACGCCGGGCACCTGGACCTGCACCACCGTGCAGTACAAGTCCGGCACCCGCGCGCACATCGAGAACGACCTCGGGTACGAGATCATCGCCAACTTCGGCGACCAGTACTCCGACCTCGACGGCGGCTACGCCGACCGGACGTACAAGCTGCCGAACCCGACGTACTTCGTCAGCTGAGGCTCACTTCCGCAGCGGCCTGATCCTCTCCAGTGGGCGAGTGTGGGGGGTTTCGCGACGAAACGCCCCGCCTGTCGTCACAGGCGGGGCGTTCCTCGTGCCGGCCCGAGGGGGGCTCCAGCCGGCAGCTGCCGACCGAGGGGGGCTCAGGTCGACAGGTCCCTGCACTGGAAAAGACGCCCGAAACGAACGTGAGGTTGTGTCACTTCAGTCGCAGAAGGACACCCGTGAGTCCCCTTCGTTCACCGAAGGACACCTGCGGGCCCCCTCAGCCCGCCGAACCGGTGTCCGTCGCCGCGAAACCGCCCTTCACCGCGAGGTCGCCGGACTTGGTCGTCGCCGTCGCCGTGTAGTCGTCGTCCTTCGCGTTCCGGCCGCCGCGCGCGTGGTTGTACTGCGCGGCGAACACCCACTCGCCCTTCGGGACCGTACGGCCGTCCTTGAGCACCCAGGTGTAGACGAGGAAGCCGTCCTTCTCGGCGACCGTGAGCGTGAAGTCGTCCTCGGACAGCGAGCGCCAGGCGCCGGTGTCGGTGACACCGCCGGTCTGCGCGACCCGCAACTCGACCGTGAGCGCGGTCAGTTGCTCGGTGGTCTTGAGGGTCAGATTGCTCTGTGCCCAGAACTCGTTGCTGTGCTGGTCCACCGAGCCGTCCGACCACAGCGGGCCGTCCTGCGCACCGGAGGCCTGTACCCGGGGGGAGGCGCTCGGTGTGTGCGAGGGCGTACCGCTCGGCGTGCCGGTCTTCCGGGTGGGGGTGGAACGCGGTGTCGGATCCGCCGGCGGGGCGGGCGGGCGGCTCGTCGCGTCGGGTGACGGGGTGGGCGTGTCCGTGGCGGCGACCGTCTTCTGCGCGGTCGGCTCGTCCTTGACCGCGGACGCCACCGCGTAACCGCCGAGCCCCAGCACGCAGGCGACCGCCGCGGTGGCGCCGGCCACCCGCACCCAGCTGTACACCGGCGGCCGGGTCGCCCGGTGGTCGGGGCGGCTCTGCTCCGCCATACCGCGCTCCACGCGGGCGAGGATCCGCTCGCGGTTCGGCTCGTGCTGCCCGGCCGCGTCCCGCAGCCGGGCGCGCAGGTCGCCGTGCGCGTCCCGCTGCATGGTCATCGGTTCCTTCCTCCGGCCTCACCGGTGCGTGCCATGGCGGCACGCACCTTCAGCGGGGCGTGCCGGGTGCCGAGCAGCCGCTGCAACTCGGCCATCCCTTTCGAGGTCTGGCTCTTCACCGTACCGACCGACACACCGAGGGCCAGCGCGGTGTCCTTCTCGGAGAGATCGAACGCGTGCCGCAGCACGACACACGCCCGCTTGCGGAACGGCAGCCTGCGCAGCGCCTCCTGGACATCGACCACGCCCGCCACATCCGGGTTCTCGACCTTCTCCTCGCGTTGGGACCAGAACAGGGCGATCCGGCGGCGCTCGCGGACCGCGCTGCGGATGCGGGTGCGGGCCAGGTTGGCGACCACCCCGCGTGCGTAGGCCGCCGGGTGGTCGGCCGCGCGCACCCGGTCCCAGCGGTGCCACAGCGCCAGCAGGGCGTCCGCCGCCAGATCGTCGGCGGCGTCCGCGTCGCCGGTCAGCAGATGGGCGAGACGGGACAGTTCGGCGTGATGGCGCTCGAAGAAGGCATGGAACTCCACGGAGGCGTCGTCGTCGACGACTGTGCCCACGGACTACCTCGCTCACGGTGCGTGTCATGTGAATGACATGTGGTTGTTCCGGGCGGGCCGGTGTGAGATCCGGAAGCGTAGCAGTGGATGGTGTGCAGGTCTCGTACGGGTCTTCGAACGAGGTCCGGTTCCTCGGGTCCGATTCCGTAACACGGGGAACACCCGAACCGGGTTCGACGCGAGGACAATCCAGCGAGCATCCGCACACAGATCATTCAGGCATCAGGGAGCAGCCGGCATGTCGGTCGACCAGTACTTCAGGATCTCCGAACGGGGGTCCACCTTCACCCGGGAGATACGAGGCGGATTCGCCACGTTCTTCACGATGGCCTACATCCTTGTCCTGAACCCGATCATCCTCGGCAGCGCGAAGGACAAGTTCGGGCACCAGCTGGACGCGGTCCAACTGACCACCGCTACGGCCCTGGTGGCCGCGGTGATGACCGTCATCATGGGCGTGGGCGGCAACCTGCCGCTCGCGCTCGCCGCCGGACTCGGGCTGAACGCCGTGGTCGCCTTCCAGATCGCCCCGCTGATGAGCTGGGACGACGCGATGGGACTGGTCGTCCTGGAAGGGCTGTTGATCTGCGTCCTCGTGGTCACCGGCCTGCGGGAGGCCGTCATGCGGGCGATCCCGCAACCGCTCAAGCAGGCGATCAGCGTCGGCATCGGGCTGTTCATCGCGTTCATCGGCTTCGTGGACGCGGGATTCGTCAGCCGGATCCCCGACGCGGCGAACACCACCGTGCCGGTGCAGCTCGGCGGCACCGGCGCCCTCAGCGGCTGGCCGATCCTGGTGTTCTGTCTCGGCGTGCTGCTGACCATCGCGCTGCTCGCGCGCAAGGTCAAGGGCGCGATCCTGATCAGCATCGTGACCATGACGGTCCTCGCGATGATCATCAACTCGATCGCCGACATCAAGACCTGGGGGCTGACGACCCCGGCCTGGCCCGACAAGATCGTCGACACCCCCGACTTCGGACTGATCGGTCACTTCAGTCTGTTCGGCTCCTTCAGCGCGCCCGGTGTGGGTGTGATCACCGTCGTCCTGCTGATCTTCACGCTGATCCTGTCCGACTTCTTCGACACGATGGGCACGGTCGTCGGCATCAGCGCGGAGGCGGGGCTGCTCGACGAGGAGGGCAAGGTGCCCAACCTGGGCCGGGTGCTCCTCATCGACGGGGCGGCGGCGGTGGCCGGCGGCGCCGCGTCCGCGTCCTCCGCCACGTCGTACATCGAGTCGGCGGCGGGGGTCGGTGAGGGCTCGCGCACCGGCTTCTCGAACCTGATCACCGGTGGGTTGTTCGGCCTCGCGCTGTTCCTGACGCCGCTTTTGACCATCGTGCCGCTCCAGGCCGCCGCGCCCGCCCTGGTCGCCGTGGGCTTCCTGATGATGACGCAGGTCAAGCACATCGACTGGGACAAGTACGAGATCGCGATCCCGGCGTTCCTGACCATCGCGGTGATGCCGTTCACCTACTCGATCACCAACGGCATCGGGGCGGGCTTCCTGGCCTACGTGGTGATCAAGGCGGTGCTCGGACGGGCCAAGGACATCCACTGGCTGCTGTGGGGGACCTCGGCGCTGTTCCTGATCTACTTCGCGATCGACCCCATCGAGCAGGTGCTCGGGGCCAAGTAACCACCGGGACGGGTCAGTTCCTGACGGCCGCCTCCATCATGGCCTTGGCCACGGGGGCGGCCAGACCGTTGCCGCTGACCTCCGAGCGGGCCGCGTTCGACTGCTCCACCACGACCGCCACCGCGACCTCCTTGTCACCGGCCTTCGCGTACGACGTGAACCAGGCGTACGGCGTCTGGCTGTTGTTCTCGCCGTGCTGGGCGGTGCCCGTCTTGCCGCCCACCGTGACGCCGTCGATCCTGGCGTTGGTGGCGGTGCCGTCCGTCACCACCGACTGCATGGCCGACTGGAGTTGCTCCGCCGTCCGGGAGCTGACGATCCGCGTGGTGCTCGCCTCGTCGTCGTAGTTCTTCAGGACGTCGCCGCCGTTGTCGGTGATCGTCGAGACCATGTGGGGCGTCACCAGCTTGCCGTCGTTGGCTATGGCCGCGGAGACCATGGCCATCTGGAGCGGGGTCGCGGTGACGTCGTACTGGCCGATGCCGGTCAGAGCCGTCGAGGACTTGTTCATGTCGGAGGGGTAGACGCTCTCGTAGGCCCGTACCGGGATGTCCTGCGAGGCGTTGTTGAAGCCGAACTTCTCGGCCATCGCCCGCACCTTGTCCTGGCCGAGGTCGACGGCCATCTTCGCGAAGACGGTGTTGCAGGAGTACTCCAGCGCCACCCGGATCGAGGCGTCCTTGCAGGGCGCCGAGGAGTTCTCGTTCCCCAGCGGCGTCACCGTGCCCGGCAGGGTGTACGGGTCCGGGCTGCGGGTCTTGTCGTCCACCGAGGAGTAGAGGCCGTCCTCCAGCGCGGCCGCGGCCACCACCAGCTTGAACGTCGAACCGGGCGGCAGCGGCTGGCGCAGCGCGCGGTTGGTGAGCGGTTTGTCGGAGTCGGCGTTGAGCTGCTTCCAGGCGCTGCCCGCGGTGTTGGCGTCCGTCAGCGAGGACGGGTCGTACGACGGTGTCGACACCACCGCCAGGATCTTGCCGGTCGTCGGGTCGATCGCGACGGCCGCGCCCTTCTTGTCGCCGAGCGTGTCGTAGGCCGCCTTCTGCACGGCCGGGTCGATCGTCGTGATCACATCACCGGGCTCGGCCCGCTGGTTGGTGATGGTGTCCATGACGGTCTTCAGCCGGCTGTCCGTGCCGTTGAGGAGATCGGCGTAGATGCCCTCCAGCTGGGTCGGGGCGTAGGACTGCGAGGCGTAGCCCGTCACCGCCGCGTACAGCTTGCCGTTCGTGTACGTCCGCTTGTACGCGAGGTCGCTGTCCGTCGTCCGCTCGGACCCCGTGACCGCCTTTCCGGCCACGATGATGTTCCCGAGCGGCGAGGAGTACGTCTCGATCGCGTTCCGCCGGTTGTCGTTGTCGTCCGCGAGTGCCTGGCCGTCGTAGAACTGCACCCAGGTCGCCCGAATCAGCAGAGCGAACACCAGGAGCAGCGCGAAGACCGATGCGCGCCTGATCGTCTTGTTCATCCCACCCAGAAGACGATCAGACGCGAGCGAGTCGTTCCCGAACGGCCGGTTTTCTCATCGGACGCTCATACAACGCCGCTGCTACGGCGGCCTCAGGCGTCCAGCGTGAGCACGACCTCGTCGATCTCCGCCCCGCGCGCGTGGGCGAATCCGGACGCGTGGGCGGTCACCCGGAAACCGCACTTCTCCAGCACCCGCAGGGAACCGGCGTTGTCGGCGGCGGCCCGGGCGTACAGGGGGCGATCGGGCACCTGGGCGATCAGCTCCCGCAGGGCCGCGGTGGCGATCCCGCGTCCCCAGTAGGCGCGGTCGATCCAGTACGTCACCTCGCGCTCGCCGGGATCGCCGTACACCGCCGCGCTGCCCACCACGTCCCCGTCGGCCAGGACCGTGCGGTTCACGGCGTCCGAGGCCAGGATCCGTTTCCAGTGGGCGTCGAAGGCGTCCCGGTCGGTCGGGTCCTTCGGGGTGAAGGCCGCCATGTGCACGGCCTCGGGGTCGTTCATCTGCCGGAAGAAGACCGGCAGATCGCTGTCATGGACTTCGCGGAGAACGATCTGCATACCCCGAGCCTAGGGGGCCGGTGGGTCAGAGTCTGCGAGTTGCCAGGGTCAGCCGGTCCCGGGCGTCGAACAGGGCGTCCTTCACCAGCTGTTCGTGGGCCGGGGTCAGGCGGGCGACCGGCACCGAGCAGCTGATCGCGTCCCGCGCGGGCGTGCGGTAGGGGATCGCCACGCCGAAGCAGCGCAGCCCCAGGGTGTTCTCCTCGCGGTCGACCGAGAAGCCCTGCTCGCGGATCTGGTGCAGTTCCTCGATCAGCTTCTCGCGGTCGGTGATGGTGTGCTCGGTCAGCGCGGGCAGGGTCTCCGGCAGCATCTTGCGGACCTGCTCGTCGGAGTAGGTGCTCAGCAGCGCCTTGCCGAGGGAGGTGGAGTGCGCCGGCAGACGCCGGCCGACCCTCGTGAAGGGGCGCAGGTAGTGCTGGGACTGCCGGGTGGCGAGGTACACCACGTTCGTGCCGTCCAGGCGGGCCAGGTGAATGGTCTCGGTGGTGTCGTCGGAGAGCCGGTCCAGGGTGGGCCGGGCCGCCGCGACCACCTCGTCGCCGTCGATGTAGGAGGTGCCGACGAGCAGCGCCCGCACCCCGATGCCGTACCGCGTGCCCGTCGCGTCCGTCTCCACCCAGCCCAGCTCCACCAGCGTGCGCAGCAGCATGTAGAGGCTGGACTTGGGGTAACCGACGGCCTCCTGGACGGCCGCCAGGGAGTGCATGCCGGGGCGCCCGGCGAAGTACTCGAGCAGTTCAACCGTCCGTACCGCGGACTTGACCTGTGCCCCGCCGCCCGTCTCGCCTGCCGACATCGCCCTTGACCCCTTCGTTGGACGAGAACCAGAGTTATAGTCTCCGACAGTACGTTCACCATCAGAGACAGCGTTCAGTATATCGAACGAACCTGGTGAATGACCCAGATACACGTGGAGGGACCTGCGGTGGCAGCAGCACCAGTCTGGAGTGTCGACCCCCGAACCGGGAAGCAGCGCGAACAGGTTGCGGTGGAGGCCACAGCCCAGGAGGTGGACGCCACCGTCCGCGCCGCGTACGACGCGCGCGCCTCCCTCGCCGACCGCACCGTCCGCGCCGCCTTCCTGCGCACCGCCGCCGACCTGCTCCAGGACTCCAAGGACCACCTCGTCGAGGCCGCCGACGCCGAGACCGCGCTCGGCCCGGTCCGGCTCACCGGTGAACTCGCCCGCACCAGCTACCAGCTGCGGGCCTTCGCCGACATCGTCGACGAGGGCGAGTTCCTCGGTGTGGTGATCAACCACCCCGACGACACCGCGACCCCGCCGATCCCGGACCTGCGCCGCTACAAGGTCCCGCTGGGCGTCGTGGCCGTCTACTCCGCCTCGAACTTCCCCTTCGCCTTCTCGGTGGCCGGCGGCGACACCGCCAGCGCCCTCGCGGCCGGCAACCCGGTCGTCGTCAAGGCCCACCCCGACCACCCGGCCCTGTCCGAGCTGGTCGCGTCCGTGCTGCGCCGGGCCGCCGCCCGGCACGACATCCCCGCGGGCGTCCTCGGCCTCGTCCACGGCTTCGAGGCGGGCATCGAGCTGATCAAGCACCCGCTGATCGCCGCCGCGGGCTTCACCGGCTCCGTGAAGGGCGGCCGCGCCCTGTTCGACGCGGCGGCCGCGCGTCCGGTGCCGATCCCGTTCCACGGCGAGCTGGGCTCGCTGAACCCCGTCGTGATCACCGAGGAGGCGGCCGCCGAGCGCGCGGAGGCCATCGGTGCCGGGCTCGCCGGCTCCATGACCCTCGGCGTCGGCCAGTTCTGCGTGAAGCCGGGCCTGGTCCTGGTGCCGTCCGGCGCGGCGGGCGACGGCCTGGTGAAGTCTCTGACCGACGCCGTCAGCGACACCGACGCGGGCGTCCTCCTCGACCACCGCATGCGGGACAACTTCGTCGCCGGGGTCGCCGAGCGCGTGCGGCTTCCCGAGGTCGAGTCGCCCGTGACGCCCGGAGCGGGCGGCGAGCACACGGTCAGCCCCGGCTTCCTCACGGTGCCGGCGGAGAAGCTGACCGAGGAGGGGGCGTACGACCTGCTCCTGGAGGAGTGCTTCGGCCCGGTGACCGTGGTGGTCCGCTACGACGACGACGCCCAGGCGCGCACCGTGCTGTCCCGGCTGCCCGGCAACCTCACGGCCACGGTCCACCTGTCCGACGCGGAGGCGGCGGGCCAGGGCCGCGGCGCGGAGATCCTGGCGGAGCTGACCCCGCTGGCCGGCCGGGTCCTCGTGAACGGCTGGCCGACCGGTGTCGCGGTGGCCCCCGCCCAGCACCACGGCGGCCCCTACCCGGCGACCACCTCCACGTCGACGTCGGTGGGCGGCACGGCGATCGAGCGCTGGCTGCGGCCGGTGGCGTACCAGAACGCGCCGGAGGCCCTGCTGCCGCCCGAGCTGAGGGACGACAACCCGCTGGGTCTGCCCCGCCGTTTCAACAACACTCTCGAGCGCTAGGACCCGAGGGTCACCCGCGGAGAGGGAACTGGAAAACTCTGAGGATGGACGTCGAACTCCCCCAACTCCCCTTCCCTCTCCGCACCTACGGCCCCGACGGACACTGGGCGTACGAGGACGGCATACTCTCCGGCTGGGCCGGCCCCCGGCAGGACCGCTTCGTGCCGCCCACCGGGGAGTCCCTCGACCCCGCCGCCGACGCGCCCCGGCTGCTCGGCGCGCCCGAGGGGGACTTCCAGCTGATAGCCCGCGTCACCGTGGGCTTCAACGGATCCTTCGACGCGGGGGTGCTGTACGTCCATGTCGGCGAGCGGGCCTGGGCCAAGCTCTGCCTGGAGAACTCCCCGGACGTGCCCACCGTCTGCACGGTCGTCACCCGCGGCCACTCCGACGACTGCAACTCCTTCACCGTGGACGGCAGTTCCGTCTGGCTCCGGATCAGTCGCACCGGCCGCGCCTTCGCCTTCCACGCCTCCCGCGACGGCAAGCACTGGATCTTCGTCCGCCTGTTCACCCTGGGTGACGAGAAGGAGACCGGCGCGGCCCTGGTCGGCTTCATGGCCCAGTCGCCGATGGGGGAGGGGTGTGTGGTGACGTACGACCACCTCGAGTACCGCCCGGACTGGCCGGCCGACCTCCGTGACGGAAGTTGATCTCACCCGGGAATGAGACCCGCTGCTTGAATGTTCACCCACTGAGCGGAGGGAGTCTCCGTATCCGTCCGACCTGGAGAGAGCCGTAGACATGCGCGTCGAGATCTGGAGCGACATCGCCTGCCCCTGGTGCTACGTGGGCAAGGCCCGCTTCGAGAAGGCGCTGGAGGCCTTCCCGCACCGTGACGGGGTCGAGGTGGTGCACCGGTCGTTCGAGCTGGACCCCGGGCGGGCCAAGGGCGACGTGCAGCCCGTGCTCGCCATGCTCAGCAAGAAGTACGGCATGAGCCAGGCCCAGGCCCAGGCCGGCGAGGACAACCTGGGGGCCCAGGCCGCCGCCGAGGGCCTCGACTACCGCACCCGTGACCGCGACCACGGCAACACCTTCGACCTGCACCGCCTCCTGCACCTCGCCAAGGAGCAGGGCAAGCAGGACGAGCTCGTCCAGATCTTCTACCGGGCCAACTTCGCCGAGGAGCGGTCCCTGTTCAGCGAGGGCGACGAGCGGCTCGTGGAGCTCGCCGTCGAGGCCGGTCTCGACGCCGGCGAGGTCCGCAAGGTCCTCGCCGACCCCACCGCCTACGCCGACGAGGTCCGCGCCGACGAGCGCGAGGCCGCCGAGCTCGGCGCGAACGGCGTCCCCTTCTTCGTCCTGGACCGCAAGTACGGCGTCTCCGGCGCCCAGCCCGCCGAGGTCTTCACCCAGGCACTCACCCAGGCCTGGGGCGAGCGCTCCCCTCTCCAGCTGATCGACCAGGGCGCCCCGGACGCGGAGGCCTGCGGCCCCGACGGGTGCGCCGTACCGCAGCACTGACAAAGGCGCAGGTCGGCGCGGACGTATAAGCGTTCCTTAGCGGAACCACGTAAAGAATCGCAATGGACCGACAGGTCTCCCGGCCCCACAGTGGACCCATGGAGACCTTCGAGAGCCTCGTCCGCGCCGAGTTCGCCCCGAAGAACACCTTCCTCAACACCGCGAGCAGCGGTCTGCTCCCGGCCCGTACCGTGACCGCCCTCCAGGAGGCCGCGCTGATCCGCGCCGAGGGCCGGCCCCTGGACCCGCTGTTCCAGGACGTCGAGGCGTCCCGCGCCGCCTTCGCCCGGCTCGCCGGTGTCCCGGTGACCCGGGTCGCGGCCGGCCCGTCCGTGTCCACCTGCTCCGGTCTGGTCGCCGCCTCGCTGCCGCCGGGCGCCGAGGTCCTCACCGCCGAGGACGACTTCACCTCCGTCGTGAACCCCTTCCACACCCGCGGCGACCTCAAGGTGCGGATCGTGCCGCTGGAGCGGCTCGCCGAGTCCGTCCGCCCCGGCACCGCCCTCGTCGCGGTCAGCGCCGCCCAGTCCGCCGACGGCCGGATCGCCGACCTGCCCGCCCTGCGGGAGGCGGCGCGGGCCCACGGTGCCCGCACCTACGTCGACTTCTCGCAGGCCGCGGGCTGGCTCCCGGTGGACGCCGAGTCGTACGACTACACCGTCTCCACCACCTTCAAGTGGCTGCTCGGCCCGCACGGCGCCGCCTTCCTCGTGGTGCCGCCGGAGCCCGAGGGCTTCGGCGATCTCAAGCCCGTGCTCGCGGGCTGGGTCGCGGGGGAGGTGCCGTGGGACAGCTGCTACGGCCCGGTCGCCGAACTGGCCCA
Organism: Streptomyces sp. NPDC057253; assembly: GCF_042669125.1. Classification (NCBI taxonomy): domain Bacteria; kingdom Bacillati; phylum Actinomycetota; class Actinomycetes; order Kitasatosporales; family Streptomycetaceae; genus Streptomyces; species Streptomyces sp. NPDC057253. The sequence continues at coordinate 89,242 of NZ_JBHUXV010000023.1, forward strand.
CTCCGCCCGGCGGTTCGACGTCAGTCCGGCCCTGTTCACCTACGCGGGAACACGCCGTTCCCTCGAACTCCTGGAGGAGCTCGGTGTGGACGCCGTGCGCGCCCACGACCTCGCCCTCGCGGACCGCTTCCGCTCAGGGCTCGCGGATCTCGGCCACGCCCCGCTGCCCGCGCCCGGCTCGCCGATCGTGTCGGTGCCGGGACTCGGCCACCGGCAGCGCGAGTTGAGCGCCGCCGGCATCGAGGTCTCCGACCGCGCGGGCAATCTGCGCGCCTCCTTCCACCTCTACAACACCGCCGCCGATGTCGACCGGCTCCTCGCGGCCCTGACCCCCTGAAGCCCCGGGCGACCGAACGTCTGTCTTCCAGAACCGCTGGCGCCGGGCCGCCCGGGACGCTAGGAAAGGCACCAAGGGGTGGTGGTGCCGTGGAGTCCACGGACGGGACGACGTCCGTACAGCGATCCGCCGACGCGGAGCTGCACCGGCGACTGGTGTACGGCGACGAGTCGGCGCTGGCCGAGGCGTACGGGGTGTACAGCGGGCTGGTGCGGGCCGTCGCGGTGCGCGTGACCCGCAGCGGGGCCGCGGCCGAGGACGTGGCGCAGGAGGTCTTCGCGCACCTGTGGAGCAGGCCGTACGCCTTCGACGCGGGCCGGGGCAGCCTGCGCACCTGGCTGTCGCTGCTCGCCCACCGGCGGGCCGTCGACTGGGTGCGCAGCGAGGCCCGGCACCGCAAGGACGCCCTAGCCGACGACCTCGCGCTGCACGCCATCCCGGACGCCTCGCCGGGCCCCGCCGAGGCGGTCGTCGACCGGGAGCGCTCCCTGCGGCTGCACACCGCCCTCGCCGAACTCCCGCAGCCGCAGCGGGAGGTGGTGCACCTCGCCTACTTCGCCGGCCGCACCTACCGACAGGCCGCGGTCGAACTCGGCATCCCCGAGGGCACCGCGAAGACCCGGCTGCGGACCGCGCTGCGCACCTTGGCGGAGACTTTGGCCGACCCACCGGATCCGGCCCTGGAGAGAGGCGCATGATGGCAGCACACGCATGAGGGCTCCACACGCATGACGCCGCCCGTGGCGGGGCGGCGACAGGGGAACACAGGGAAAGGGGGCATCCGGTGACCGATCACGACGACGTACGAGACCTGCTGGCCGCCTGGGCCTTCGGCGCCCTGGAACCGGCCGAGGAACAGACGGTCCGACCACACCTGGCGGCCTGCGAGAGCTGCGCGACAGAGGCGGCACGCCTGCGCGCGACCGTACGTCTGCTGGACGCCCCACCACTGGAACCGGCGGAGGCTGCGGGCAACGGCGTCGTGGTGTCCCCCCTCGACGCCCTCCTCACCCGCGCCCGGGGCACCCGTTCCGCGGCGGCGTCCGTGGCCCGGCACGCCGCTCCCTACGCGGCCGCCGTCGCCGGGCTCGGGGCGTTGCTGCCCGAGTTGGCGGGGCGCTGGTCCACGCCCGTGGTGCACGACTGGGACGTGCACGCGACCGTCGCCCATCTCCTCGCCGCGGACGAGCACTTGGCCCTGCGGCTCGGTGTCGGGGCCAGGGTGCCGGGGGCGCGGATCGACGAGGACGCGGAGTGGGGGGCCGCCTGGGAGCGGCGGACCGCCGAGGTGATCGCCCACGAGTACGGCCGTACGCCCGAGGAGACCGTGGCCGCCTGGTCCGCGCAGGCGTCCGACCTGCTCGCCACCCCCTACGCCCGGGACCCCGAACTCGCCGCCGGGACCTCGCTGTCGATGGGCGTCAGGCTGCCGGTCACCGAGCACTTCCTGGTGCGCGGCTTCGAGGCGTGGATCCACACCGACGACCTCGGCCGCGCCCTGGGGATCGCCGTCCCGCCGCCGCCCGAGGAGCACCTGTGGCAGCTGGTGCGGCTGGCCGTGCGGATTCTCGGGGGCGCCCTCGGGGCCGACGCGCCGCCGGTGCTGTTCGCGGTCGAGGGCGGCGAGGAGTGGGTCCTGGGCTCGCAGAGCGACCCGGTGACCGCCGAACTCACCCTGGATCCCGTGGACTTCTGCCTGCTGGTAGGCGGGCGGTACACCCCGGACGCGGTGCCCCGGAACGCGACAGGCGACGCGGCCGCCGTACGGAACGTACTGGAGCGGACCGCGTCGCTGTCGTGGCTGTGACGTCACTTCACCGGCGTGAAGTCCCTCGCGCCGATGAACTCCGGCCGCCGGATCGGAGCCGCGAACGGCTCCACGGCCTGGTTCTCCACGCTGTTGAACACGATGAACACGTTGCTGCGCGGGAACGGCGTGATGTTGTCGCCGGAGCCGTGCATGCAGTTGCAGTCGAACCAGGTCGCCGAACCGGCCTTGCCCGTGAACAGCTTGATGCCGTACTCGGAGGCCATCGCGGTCAGCGCCTCGTCCGAGGGCGTGCCCGCGTCCTGCATCTGGAGGGACTGCTTGTAGTTGTCCTTCGGCGTGGCCCCCGCGCACCCGAGGAAGGTGCGGTGCGACCCCGGCATGATCATGAGCCCGCCGTTGGTGTCGTAGTTCTCGGTCAGCGCGATCGAGACGGACACCGTGCGCATGTTCGGCAGGCCGTCCTCGGCGTGCCAGGTCTCGAAGTCGGAGTGCCAGTAGAAGCCGCTCGCCCCGAAACCGGGCTTGACGTTGATCCGCGACTGGTGGACGTAGACGTCCGAGCCGAGGATCTGCCGGGCCCGGCCGACGACCCGCTCGTCGCGCACCAGGTTCGCGAAGACCTCGCTGATCTTGTGCACCTCGAAGACCGAGCGGATCTCCTTGGACTTCGGCTCGACGATCGAGCGCTCGTCCGCGCGGATCGCCGGGTCCGTGACGAGCCGCTCCAACTCACGCTGGTAAACCGGGACTTCGTCGGGTCCGATGATCTGGTCGACGGCGAGGAAGCCGTCGCGCTCGAACGACTCCAGCTCGGCCGTGGCGATCGGTCCCGGCGCACCGGGGGCCGACCAGACGACCGGGTCCTTGCGGGGCGTCGACACCTCGGTGGTGCCGCGGCTCGGGTACAGGTCCGTGATGGTGGTGCCCATGGTCAGCCCTCCTCCGTCAGCAGGGGATAGACGCCGTTCTCGTCGTGGTCCTCCCGTCCGGTCACGGGCGGGTTGAAGACACAGATGCAGCGGAAGTCCTCCTTGATCCGCATCGTGTGCCGCTCGTGCCCGTCGAGGAGGTACATGGTCCCGGGCGTGATCGTGTACTTCCGCCCGGTCTCGTCGTCGGTGAGTTCGGCCTCGCCCTCGACGCACACGACGGCCTCGATGTGGTTCGCGTACCACATCGACGTCTCCGTGCCCGCGTAGAGAATCGTCTCGTGCACGGAGAAGCCGACCCGCTCCTTGGCGAGGACGATGCGTTTGCTCTCCCACGTCCCGGACGCGGCCTTCACATGCCGGTCGGTGCCTTCGATGTCCTTGAACGAACGGACGATCACGGTGTTGCGATGCCTCCTAGATCAGACGGTCTCTCGTACGGCGCGGGCGAGGATGCTCAGCCCCTCGTCCAGTTCCGCCGGGGTGATCGTGAGCGCCGGAAGCAGCTTCACGACCTCGCTCTCGGGGCCCGACGTCTCGATGAGCAGCCCGAGTTCGAAGGCCCGGTGCGCCACCTTGCCGGCGCGCTCCTTGTCGTGGAACTCCAGGCCCCACACCAGCCCGCGGCCGCGGTACTCCTTGATGTCGGCCAGGTTCTCCTCCGTGATGGAGATGAGCCCCTGCTCGACCTGCTCACCGCGCTGGCGGGTCTGCTTCTCCATCGCGGAACCGTCCGCCCAGTACTGCTCCAGGGTGGCGGTGGCCGTGACGAAGGCCGGGTTGTTGCCGCGGAAGGTGCCGTTGTGCTCGCCCGGCTCCCAGATGTCCAGCTCGGGCTTGAACAGGCACAGGGACATGGGGAGGCCGTAGCCGCTGATGGACTTGGAGACGGTGACGATGTCGGGGGTGATGCCCGCCTCCTCGAAGGAGAAGAAGGCGCCCGTCCGTCCGCAGCCCATCTGGATGTCGTCGACGATGAGCAGCATGTCCTGCCGCTCGCACAGGTCGGCGAGCGCCTTGAGCCACTCCTTGCGGGCCACGTTGATGCCGCCCTCGCCCTGCACGGTCTCCACGATCACGGCGGCGGGCTTGTTGAGCCCGGAGCCCTGGTCCTCCAGGAGCCGCTCGAACCACAGGAAGTCCTCGACAGTGCCGTCGAAGTAGTTGTCGAACGGCATGGGGGTGCCGTGGACGAGCGGGATCCCGGCGCCGGCCCGCTTGAAGGCGTTGCCGGTGACGGCCAGCGACCCGAGTGACATCCCGTGGAAGGCGTTGGTGAACGACACGATCGCCTCGCGGCCCTTCACCTTCCGCGCCAGCTTCAGCGCGGACTCCACGGCGTTCGTCCCCGTCGGGCCCGGGAACATGACCTTGTACGGCAGGTCGCGCGGGCGCAGCACCAGGTCCTGGAAGGTCTGGAGGAAGGCGCGCTTGGCGGTGGTCGACATGTCGAGCCCGTGCGTGACGCCGTCCCGCTCCAGGTAGTCGATCAACGCGCGTTTCAGGACCGGGTTGTTGTGGCCGTAGTTGAGCGAGCCGGCGCCGGCGAAGAAGTCCAGGTACGCGTGGCCGTCCTCGTCGTACATACGGCTGCCCTGCGCGCGGTCGAAGACGGTGGGCCAGCCGCGGCAGTAGCTGCGCACCTCGGACTCGAGGGTCTCGAAGACGCTGAGGTCGGGCTGGGTGATGGTCACGACGAATCGCTCCTCGGGTGCGTGGGGGAGGGACGTGCGGGGTGGTCGGTCTGCGTTCGGTGGTCCGGCCGCTGTCAGGGGGCGAGGGGGCCGATGCGGTAGAGGACCTCGGGGTCGTGCGGCCCGTCGGGGAACAGGCTCGTGTCGAACAGCACCTCGCGCTCCAGGGCGGCGCCACGGCGTTCGGCGAACGAGGTGAACAGCCGTTCGGAGGCGGTGTTGCCCGGGGTGATGGTGGTCTCGACGGTGGTCAGCCCGCGCTCGGCGGTGAGCCGGGCGGTGAGGCCGTCCAGCAGGGCGGCGGCGAGACCGCGGCCGCGGTACGCGGAGTCCACCGCCACCTGCCAGACCAGCAGGGTGCCGGGCCGATCCGGGCGGACGTACCCGGTGACGAAGCCGACCGGCTCCCCGCTGTCGTTCCGTGCGACGGCCGAGGTGGCGGCGAAGTCGCGGCACCACAGCAGATAGCTGTACGACGAGTTCAGGTCGAGGACCTCGGAGTCGCGGGCGATCCGCCACAGCGCGGCTCCGTCCGCGACCGTCGGTCGGTCGATTTGCAGGTCTGCTTGTGCGGCAGTCATGCGAATTGAATTTACCCAGCGAAATTCGAAATCGCATCGCCGGGTGGGGTTACGGACGGCCGCCCCATGTGTTATCACGCGTGCGCGCACCACCGCGCGAGAGATGCCCGATATAAACCATTACGCCCCGCAAATAAGGGGGCAAATTGATCAAGATGTGTAACGCGTCACAGCCGTGTAACCCCCACGAGATCTCCCCGAATTCAGCCCCCGGGTGTTCGCATAATCTTTGCGTTTAGCCCAAGAAAAACCGGGCAGAAGAATACGGGAAGCTACGCTCGGATAAACTCGTGAATTACCCTGAAGATTACCCACCTAAAGGGGCGCGGGGAACTGCGCAATCGCGAAGCCCTCAGCGCCAAGCCTCTTCCGCGGCGCGCAGCGCACGCTCCACGTCCACCGCCGCACCCGTCTCCGCCAGTGCCGCCCCCACCGCCGTCAGACAGGCCCGTACGGCCTCCCGCGTCGCGTCCACCCCGTAGTGGTTGACCCGGATCATCTCCGCGGCCAGCGCACCCCCGCCCGCGGCCAGCGGCAGCGCGGGGTCGAGGGAGAGCGCCCGGGACACCAGGTCCGAGGCCACGACGCCCGTCGGCGTACGCAGCGTCGTGGCGACCGGGGCCGCCGCCCGGTCCTCGTGGACGTACGGTTCGAGGCCCCCGCCCAGAGCCCGTACCCCCGCCCGCGTCGCCGCCGCCGCACCCCGGTGCCGGGCCATCACGGTCTCCAGTCCGTCCGCCTCGATCCGCTCGACGCACGCCTCCAGCGCCAGCATCTCCAACTGCGCCGGCGCGTGCAGCAGCACCCGACGGCCGCCGTCGATCCAGCGCTCCTTCCAGTCAAGGAGAGACAGGTAGGAGCGCCTCGGCGCCCCCGGGTTCGCGGCCATCCGCTCCCACGCCCGCGGGCTCACCGACACCGCCGACACCCCCGCCGGCCCGCCCATCGCCTTCTGCGCCCCGATCACGCACAGGTCCACACCCCACGCGTCCGGCAGCACCGGCTCCGCGCCCACGGAGGCGACCGCGTCCAGGTAGAACAGGGCACCCCGCCGCCGTACGACCTCTCCGATCTCCGCGACCGGGTTCGTGTTGCCGGTCGCCGCCTCCGCGTGCACCAGCGACACGAAGTCGATCTCCGGGTGCTCCTCGAACGCCGCGGCGATCTCCTCGGCCGTCACCGCCGTGCGGAACGGCACCGCCAGGTCGATCACCCTCGCCCCGCAGTCCCGCAGCCAGTTCCCGAAGGTCTGCCCGTACGGACCGGTGATGACGTTCAGCGCGGTCGTCCCCGGACCGGCGGTCCCCCGGATCGCCCCCTCCAGCGGCAGCAGCGCCTCGCCCTGCATGATCACGACGTCCTGCCGGGTGTCCAGCAGACGCGCCACCCGGTCCTCGATCTCGGCGAAGCGGGCTGCGCTCAGCGGGGCCAGGTCCAGGAGCGGGTGTGTCACGGCGGTGCCTTTTTCTCGGATGGGGTAGAGGTGACGAGAGTAACCGGCGCCCCAACCCGACCGGCGACCACATCGTCCGCCCCACCGGAGGTCCTCGTGCACACCGTCCCCGGCCGCAGAGCCCACACCACGGCCCGTCTCCTGGCCGCCACCACCGCCACGGCCGGACTGCTGCTCCTGACCGCCTGTACCTCCACCGACGACGGCGGCAGCGGCTCCAAGACCGCCGCCGGCGGGGTCGAACTGGTCAAGGCCGGACAGCTCACCACCTGCACCCACCTGCCCTACCCGCCCTTCCAGTCGGAGATCGACGGCAAGGTCCAGGGCTTCGACGTCTCGCTGATCGACCTGGTAGCCAAGGACCTCGGCGTGAAGCAGGAGATCCTCGACACCCCCTTCGAGAACTTCAAGACCGGCGCCTTCCTCAACTCCGGCGAGTGCGACCTGGCCGCCGCCGGCATGACCATCACCGAGGAACGCAAGAAGAACGTCGACTTCTCCGACCCCTACTTCGACGCCACGCAGGCCCTCCTGGTCGACAAGGGCAGCGGGATCACCTCGCTGGCCGACGCCAAGGCCAAGAAGATCAAGCTCGGCGCCCAGGCGCAGACCACCGGCGAGGACTACGCCAAGAGCCAGGGCTTCGACCCGGTCTCCTTCGAGTCCTCCGACGCCGTCCTGAGCGGCCTGCGCTCCGGCCAGGTCAAGGCCGTCGTCATCGACTACCCGGTCGTCCAGGGCTGGCTGAAGAACAAGGCCAACGCCGACGCCTTCCAGGTGGCCGACAACATCAACACCGGTGAGCAGTACGGCTTCACGGTGAAGAAGGGCAACACCAAGCTGCTCGCCGCCATCAACAAGGCGATCGCGGACGCCAAGGCCGACGGCACGTACAAGAAGCTCTACGAGAAGTGGATCGGTCCCTACGACGAGTCCGCGGCGTCCCCGTCCGCCTCATGACCGCCGCCGACACGCCGGTCCAGCCCCGCAGGAAGGGCCTGACCCGGCGTCAGAAGCGCAGCGTCTCGCGCGGAATCCAGTACGTCCTCTTCGTGGCCGTCGTGATCGCCTTCGCGGTCTCGGCGGACTGGGGACGGCTGAAGAACCAGTTCGCGCAAGGGGACATCGCCCGGCAGATGTTCCCGGACGTCATCACCCTGGCGCTGAAGAACACCGTGCTCTACACGCTGTCCGGCTTCGCCGTCGGACTCGTGCTCGGCATGGTCATCGCGCTGATGCGGCTGTCGTCGGTCGGCCCCTACCGCTGGTTCGCCGGTGTCTACATCGAGATCTTCCGCGGCCTGCCCGCCCTGCTGATCTTCATCTTCATCGGCGTCGCCGTACCGCTCGCGTTCCCCGGCACGGAGATCGTCGGCGGCACCTACGGCAAGGTCGCCCTCGCCCTCGGCCTGGTCGCGGCCGCCTACATGGCGGAGACGATCCGCGCGGGCATCCAGGCCGTCCCCAAGGGCCAGATGGAGGCGGCCCGTTCACTCGGCTTCTCCCCGGCCCGCGCGATGATCTCGATCATCATCCCGCAGGCGTTCCGGATCATCCTCCCGCCGCTCACCAACGAGTTGGTCCTGCTCTTCAAGGACTCCTCGCTGGTGCTGTTCCTCGGTGTCACCCTGGAGGAGCGCGAACTGTCCAAGTACGGCCGCGACCTGGCCAGTACGACCGCCAACTCCACGCCGATCCTCGTCGCCGGCCTGTGCTACCTGCTGGTGACGATCCCGCTCGGATTCGTGGTCCGCCGTATGGAGGCGAAGGCCCAGGAGGCCGTGAGATGAGCCCTGACGCGAGCCGCCCGGAGATCGAAGTACGGGGCCTGTACAAGTCGTTCGGCGCCAACGAGGTCCTCAAGGGCATCGACCTGGAGATCGGCCAGGGCGAGGTCGTCTGTGTGATCGGCCCCTCGGGGTCGGGCAAGTCCACGCTGCTCAGGTGCGTGAACCTGCTGGAGGAGCCGACGAAGGGCCAGGTCTTCGTCGGCGGCACCGAACTCACCGATCCCGACGTCGACATCGACGCCGCACGCCGCCGTATCGGCATGGTCTTCCAGCAGTTCAACCTCTTCCCGCACCTCACGGTGACCGAGAACCTCACGCTGCCGCAGCGCCGGGTCCTGAGGCGGGACAAGGCGAAGGCGGCGAAGGTGGCCGCCGAGAACCTGGAGCGGGTCGGCCTCGCCGAGAAGGCCGACGCCTACCCCGCCTCCCTCTCCGGCGGCCAGCAGCAACGGGTCGCCATCGCACGGTCGTTGTCCATGGGCCCCGAGGTGATGCTCTTCGACGAGCCGACCTCGGCCCTCGACCCGGAACTGGTCGGCGACGTCCTCGCGGTCATGCGGATGCTCGCCCAGGAGGGCATGACGATGATGGTCGTCACCCATGAGATGACCTTCGCCCGCGAGGTCGCCGACCGGGTCGTCTTCATGGACGACGGGGTGATCGTCGAGGACGGCACCCCGGCCCGGGTCATCGGCAGCCCGTCGCACGAGCGCACGCGTCACTTCCTGTCCCGCTTGCTGGACCCGGCCATGGCCGACGTGGAGGAGGAGACCTCGGACCAGGTGGGCGAAGACGGCTGAAGCGGGGACATACGTTCCTCTGTCGGCAAGGGGGTGCGGACCTGCATCATTCGGGACATGACGACTCTCCATGACATGGGCGGCACCGCACTGCCCCCGCTGCCGGAGGACTGGGAGCGATGTCTGGCCGTGGCCGCGCATCCCGACGACATCGAGTACGGGACGGCGTCCGCGGTGTTCCGCTGGACCACCCAGGGCAAGCGGGTCACCTACCTGCTGGTCACCCGCGGCGAGGCCGGCATCGACGGGCTGCACCCGGACGAGGCGGGCCCGCTCAGGGAGGCCGAGGAGCGGGCCGGGGCACGGGAAGTGGGCGTGGACACCGTCGAGTTCCTCGACCACCGCGACGGGATGATCGAGGAGGGCCCGGCCCTGCGCCGCGACATCGTGCGGGCGATCCGCAGGCACCGGCCCGAGGTGGTGGTGACCGGGGCGTACACCGTGCGGATGGTGGCCGGGGTGGTCAACCAGGCCGACCACCGCGTGGTGGGCCTGGCCGCGCTGGACGCGGCCCGCGACGCGGGCAACCGGTGGATCTTCCCCGAACTCGCCGCGGAGGGCCTCGAACCCTGGGGCGGGGTGCGCTTCGTGGCCGTCGCCGGCACCGACCGCCCCACCCACGGCGTCGACGTCACCGGCGAACCCCTGGAGCGCGGCATCGCCTCCCTGGCCGCGCACGCCGAGTACACCAAGGGCCTCGGCGCGGGAGCCTTCGAACCACGCCCCTTTCTGACCTGGGCGGCCCGCCGGGGCGGCCCCGCCCTGGGCGTCGAGGCGGCGGTCCTCTTCGACGTGCACCAGCTCGCCTTCGACGGCCCACCGCCCTGGGAGACCCGGCCTCCGGCTGACTAGGGTGCGGTCCATGAACGATCACACGGTGCTGCACGTGAAGGGCCGGATCCTGGTCGGCCCCGAGGAGGTCCGGGACGAGCTGTGGGTGGTCGACGGGCGGATCTCCTACGACCGTCCCGTCGCCGCCCGTGACGTCCGCACGGTGTCGGGCTGGGCGCTGCCCGGCCTCGTCGACGCCCACTGCCATGTGGGCCTCGGCCCGCACGGCCCGGTCGACCAGGACGTGGCCGAGAAGCAGGCCCTGGCCGACCGGGAGGCCGGCACCCTGCTGATCCGCGACGCCGGTTCGCCCTCCGACACCCGCTGGGTCGACGACCGCGAGGACCTCCCGAAGATCATCAGGGCGGGCCGGCACATCGCCCGCACCCGCCGCTACATCAGGAACTTCGCCTGGGAGATCGAGCCCGAGGAGCTCGTCGCGTACGTCGCCCAGGAGGCCCGGCGCGGCGACGGCTGGGTGAAGCTGGTCGGCGACTGGATCGACCGCGAGGTGGGCGACCTGGCCCCCAGCTGGCCGCGCGAGGCGGTCGAGCCGGCCATCGCGGAGGCCCACCGCCTCGGCGCCCGCGTCACCGCGCACTGCTTCGCCGAGAACTCCCTGAAGGACCTGGTGGAGGCGGGCATCGACTGCGTCGAGCACGCGACGGGCCTCACCGAGGACCTGATCCCCCTCTTCGCCTCCCGAGGCGTCGCGATCGTCCCCACCCTGGTCAACATCGCGACCTTCCCCAAGCTGGCCGACGGCGGCGAGTCGAAGTTCCCCCGCTGGTCGGCCCATATGCGCCGGCTCCACGAACGCCGCTACGACACCGTCCGGAGCGCCTACGACGCCGGCATCCCGGTCTTCGTCGGCACCGACGCCGGCGGCACGCTCCCGCACGGCCTGGTCGCGGCGGAGGTCGCGGAACTGGTCACGGCCGGGATCCCCGCGCCGGACGCCCTGGCCGCGACCACCTGGAGCGCCCGCGCCTGGCTCGGCCGCCCCGGCCTCACCGAGGGCGCACCGGCGGACCTGGTGGTGTACGGACAGGACCCCCGCGCCGACGTACGCGTGCTGGCGGACCCGGCGCGGATCGTGCTGAACGGCCGGGTGGTGGGGTAGCGCCCAGGACGGTGAAGGCGTGATCGAAAGCGTGCACGGATGCGCCACGATCGTGTGAACTCCGGTGGGAACGCTGTCGAACGACGGGCGGTGCGACATCCTTTCGAGGTCCCGAGCCAGTTCTCTCTGGGGGTCCCACCACCTTGAACAGCACCAACTTCCGCATGCCCGCACGCCGTCTCGCCACCGTGGCGGCGGCCACCGCCCTGGCCGCCGGTCCCGCGGCGCTGGGGGGCGCGAGCGCCGCGCACGCGACCGGCGAGCAGGGGCGGGCGAGCGCCGTCGTCCTGCGTACCGGGCTGGACGTCTCCCTGCTCGACAAGACCGTGAACGTCCCGCTCGCGGTCGCCCTGAACGAGGTCCAGGCACCCCGGAGCGCCCAGGAGACCGCCCTCACCGCCACGTTGGACGGAGTGGACGGCGGCCGGCCGTTCAGCGTGCTCGCCGCCGAGACCGCCGACGCGAAGGCCACGGTCACCGACCAGAAGGCCGAGGCCACCACCGAGCTCGCCCACGCGAAGGTGCACGTCCCCGGTCTGCCGCTGCTGTCCCTCGTCGAGATCGAGGGCGTCACCTCCAAGGCGACCTGCGAGGCCGGAAGGACCCCGACCGCCTCCACGAACGTCCTCGGTGCGGTGACGGTGCTCGGCAAGAAGGTCACGGTGACCGCGGGCGGTCCGACCGACGTCAAGGTCCCGGGCGTCGGCGAGGTCCGCCTCGACCTGTCCACGAGCGCGACCACGTCGCACGCGGCCGCCGCCACGGCACTCCAACTCCGCGTCTGGGTCAACCCGTTGAAGCTGGGCGTAGCCGAGGTGGAGGGCACCCTCACCCTCGCGAAGGCCACGTGCGAGGCCCCGGCGGCAGCCGCGGCATCGGAGGCACCCGCCGGGTCGGCGGCTTCCCCGGACGAGGTCAAGCCCCAGGGCGGCCCCGTCAAGGAGGCAGGCCTGGCCCAGACCGGCGGCGACTCCCTGACCCCGTACCTGGCGGGCGGCGCGGTCGCCCTGCTGGTGGCAGGCGGGGGAGCGGTGGCCGTGGCCCGGCGCCGGGGCTGACCACGAAGGGTGCCGGGCGGTACCGGCAGGCTCCTGAGGCCCCTGCCCTCAGCAGCCGGTGAGCTCCTGAGACCCCCGCCCTCAGCCCTTGCTCAGCGTCACCGCCTGGTCCAGCGCCTGTAGGAACCGGTTCACCGTCGCCCGGTCCCGCACCGCGAGCCGCAGCCACTCCTCGCCGAGCCCCGGGAACGTGTCTCCGCGCCGCACCGCGAAACCCAGATCGCGCAGATGCCGTCGTACGGCCACCGCCCCGGGCAGTCGTACGAGGACGAAGGGGCCCGCCGCCGGCTCGGTCACCCGGAGCCCGTCCGGGGCGAACTCCCTTAGCCCGGCGACGAGATGGGCCCGGTCGGTGGCGACGCGGTGGGCCGCGTGGGCGGCCTCCGCCAGGGCCCGCGGCTCCATGCAGGCCCGGGCAGCGGCGAGGGCCGGGGTGGAGACCGGCCACAGGGGCTGGGCCCGCTCCAGGGCGGCGACGGTCTCCGGGTCGGCGAGGACGTAACCGATCCGGAGACCGGCCAGACCCCAGGTCTTCGTCAGGCTGCGCAGGACGACCAGACCGGGCACGTCCGTCCGCCCGGCCAGCGCCTCGCGCTCACCCGGCACCGCGTCCAGGAACGCCTCGTCCACCACCAACGTCCGCCCAGGACGCGCCAGTTCGGCGATCGTGGCGGCCGGGTGCAGGACCGACGTGGGATTGGTCGGGTTGCCCACGACCACCAGGTCGGCGTCCTCGGGGACGGCCGCCGGATCGAGCCGGAAGCCGTCCTCCTCCCGCAGCAGCACCCGCTCGACCGCGTGCCCGGCGTCCCGCAGCGCCGCCTCCGGCTCGGTGAACTGCGGGTGCACCACGACCGCGTGACGGATCGTCAGGCCGCGGGCGAGCAGCACGAACGCCTCGGCGGCCCCCGCGGTCAGCAGCACCCGCTCCACCGGCACCTCGTGCCGGGCCGCCACCGCCGCCCGCGCCTCACGCCCGTCGGGATACGCGGCCAGCCCGGCCAGCGCCCCGGCGATGCGCTCCCGCAGCCACGCCGGGGGAGTGTCCGCACGGACGTTCACGGCGAGGTCCGTGAGCCGGGCCCCGTCGTCACGGACCTCGGCGTCGCCGTGGTGCCGCAGGTCGGGCCCCCCGGTCCGGTCAGTGCGCATGGGTGTGCGCGCCGTGGTGGTGTCCGTGGTGGTGATGGTGGCCGTCGTCGTCCGGGTGGAAGTGCGGCTGCTGCGGCATACCCACCTTGTCCTCGAACCCGGGCAGCGCGATGCGGTACACGCACGTGTCGCAGTTCATCCGGAGGTCGCCCTTGACGGCCTCCTCGTACCGCTCCAGCACCAGGTCGAGCAGCTCCGGCTCCGGACCGATCACCTCCGCCGAGCGCACCTCGACCTCCGGGTGCGCGGCCGCCCACCCCTCGGTCTGCTGCTTCACTCGGTCCGGCAGGATCCCGGTGAACAGGAAGTAGGGGAGCACCACGATCCGCTTCGCGCCCAGCGCCGCACACCGGTCGAGCCCGCTCGGCACGTCCGGCGCGGCCAGCGACACGAACGCCGTCTCCACGCCCGCGTATCCGCGCCCCTCCCACAGCAGCCGGGCCGCCTTGTACACCTCGGCGTTGGCGTCGGGATCCGTGGAGCCGCGGCCGACGAGCAGCACGGTCACCTCCGCCCGGTCGCCGGGCGCGCGGCCCCCGGGGGCGCCCAGCGCGTCGTCGAGGCGGCGCTCCAGCACGTTCAGCAGCGCCGGGTGCGGGCCCAGCGGACGGCCGTAGGTGTACGAGATCCCGGGGTGCCGCTCCTTCTCGCGGGCCAGCGCGGCGGGGATGTCCCCCTTGGCGTGTCCGGCGGACACCAGCATCAGCGGTACCGCGGCGAACCGGCGGACCCCGCGCTCCACCAGCTCGCCCACCGCCTCGGTGAGCGGCGGCGGGGACAGCTCGATGAAGCCGCCCGCGACGGGCAGATCGGGACGGCGGTCCCCCAGCTGCCGGACGAAGTCGCGGAACGCCTCGGCCCCGGCGTCGTCCCGGGTGCCATGACCGGCGATGAGCAGGGCGGGCGGCGGGGTGGTCACGATGTCTCCTCAGAGGGGTGGGTGGGGTGGTACAGCAGGGCGTTGAGCGCGGCCGAGGCGACCGCCGAACCGCCCTTCTCGGACACGTTGCTCACGGCGGGCAGCCCGCTCGCGCGCAGCGCGGCCTTGGACTCGACCGCGCCGACGAAGCCGACGGGCAGCCCGATGACGAGCGCCGGGGCCGCGTCCAGGGTCAGCAACTCCTCCAGCGCGGTGGGGGCGTTGCCGATCACCCAGATCGCCCCCGGGCCGACCTGCTCGTGGGCCAGCCGGATGGCGTGGGCCGAACGGGTCAGCCCCGGGCCGGACTTGGCGTCCTTCAGACGGCAGACGGTCTCCCGGCGGGTGATCCCGGCCGCGACCATCTCCACGTCCGTGACGACGGGCGCGCCGGCGTGCAGCGCGGCATGCGCCTTCTCCAACTCGCCCTCGTCCATGACGAGATCGGTGGCGTACTCCAGATCCGCGGCGGAGTGGATGACCCGCTCCACCACCGCCCGGGTCAGCGGCGGGAAGTGCGAGGTGTCCAGACGGGCGCGCAGCCGCCGGTAGGACTCCACCTCGATCGGGTGGACGACACGGTTCACTTGGTGCCCTCCTGCCAGCGGTAGCCGCGTGGGGTCACCATGCGCCCCGCGATGTCACGGGTCGCCGTGTTGCCCACGGTCACGACCGTCATCATGTCGACCGTCGCCGGGTCGAGCGCGGCCAGGGTCGTCAGCCGCGCGGACTCGTCCGGCCGCGACGCGTTCCGTACGACACCGACCGGCGTGGCCGGCTCCCGGTGCCCGGCGATGATCGCCAGCGCCTTTGGCAGCTGCCAGTCCCGGCCCCGGGAGCGGGGGTTGTAGAAGGTGACCACGATGTCCGCCTCGGCCGCCGCCCGCACCCGCCGCTCGATGACCTCCCAGGGGGTGTGCAGGTCGGACAGGCTGATGGACACGTGGTCGTGGCCCAGCGGGGCCCCCAGGATCGCGGCCGCCGCGAGCGCCGCGGTCACCCCCGGGACGCCGATCACGTCGATGTCGTCGGAGGCCTCGGCGAGCGCGGGCGAGGCCATCGCGTACACCCCCGCGTCCCCGCTGCCGATGAGCGCGACCGCCTGACCCTTGCGGGCCTCCTCGACAGCCGTGCGCGCCCGCTCCTCCTCGGCGCCGAGCCCCGACTCCAGGACCCGGGTGCCGGGCCGCAGCAGATCGCGGATCTGGTCGACGTACTGGTCGAGCCCCACCAGCACGGCAGCGCGCCGGAGTTCCGCCTTCGCGCGGGGCGTCAGCAGGTCCCGGGCGCCGGGACCGAGCCCGACGACCGCGAGCCGCCCGCGCGCGGGACGCCGTACGACCGCACAGGTCGCCATGGCGGGCGCCCCGTCCGCGCGGACGGACTTCCGCTTGGGGACGAGGAGTTCACCGCCCCCCACGAGCGCCGAGGCCTCCGCTACCGAGGGAGTGCCCACGGCGGCGAGGGGCGCCTCGGACGGGTTCGGGACCTCGACGGCCGCCAACTCCTCGGCGGAGTGGGTGACCAGAGGCACCCCGAGCCGTTCGGCCGCCGCCACGATCCCCGGCTCCTCGGCCTTGGCGTCCACGGTGGCGAGTGCGGCGACACTACGGGCGGACAGCCCGGCCTCGCGCAACGCGCCCTCGATCAGCTCCAGCACCTCCTCGGCGGGCGCGCCCTTGGAGGCGCCGACGCCGACCACGAGGGTGGGCGGACGCAGCACGACCTCCCGCTCGGAGGGCTCGACGAGCCGGTCCGTGACGCGGATGCCGTACGCGCCCTCCCCGGTGACCGGCAGGGGAGGCAGCGGCCAGCCCGACTCGTTGTGCAGGGCGACCGGGTCGCCGTCCAGGAGAGCCCGCGACACTGCCGCCACCGCGCCCTCCACGGGCAGTCCGAGGGTGTCCAGCCCCGGCACCCCCACCGCGTCGGTCGCCGTCGTCACCACGGGCTCGGCACCCAGCAACCCACCGACCTCGCGGGCGAGTTCATTGGCACCGCCGCCATGTCCGCCGACCAGGGACACGGCGAACCGGCCGCCCTCGTCGACACACACCACACCCGGGTCGGACACCTTGTCGCCGAGCAGCGGCGCGATCAGCCGGACGACCGCTCCCGTCGCCAGGAAACACACCAGCTGCTCGCACTCCGCGAACGCCCGGCGCACGGCGTCCCCCACGGGTCCGTCGTACCCGCGCGTGCGGTCCGGCCAGGCCGCGGCCAGCCGGTCGCACGCCGCCGCCCCCGCCGCGGTGGCGGAAATAAGGCCGATCACTGAGCAACTCCCTCTCGATACGCGGGGTTTCTGACGCCCCACAGCAGGAAAACCGGATTGGTCGCGGCGAGCCGGGTCACGTCACCCGGCAGCGGCGCGAGCCGGGACGACTGCAACAGGACACCCTCGCAGTCGAACCCGGTGTCGGTGAGGGCCGCGCGCACGGCCGGCACCCGGTCGAGCGCGGCCATGGCGACGACGACACTGCGCCGAGCCCGCCGCGCGCACACGGCGACGATCCCGGGCAGTTCGCGCCCGCCACCGCCGATGAACACGGCGTCGGGGTCGTCGAGTTCGGCGAGCGCGTCCGGCGCCGACCCGTGGACGACCTGTACGTCGACCCCGTGCGCGGCCGCGTTGGCCCGGATGCGCTCGACTCCGTCGGCGGCCTTCTCGACGGCGACGACGGCGGCCCCCAGCCGCGCACACTCCACAGCCACGGACCCGGACCCGGCCCCGACGTCCCAGACGAGCTCACCGAGCCGGGGCCCCAGCCGGGCCAGCGCGAGCGCCCGCACCTCGAACTTGGTGATCATGGAGTCACGGTGAGCGAACTCACCTTCTTCCAGGGCCCATTGAGAGGGGGCTGGGGGAGGCCCGGCGACGGTGCGCACACCGCCGAGAGCCCGAGACTCGTCGAGACAGAGAACGACACTCACACCGGAACCCCAGTCCCGAGCGGCAGCTTCAGCAGGGCTGACCCGTTCGACCCGTTCATCGCCGGTACCAAGGTCGGAGGCGACCACGAGAACGCGCTTCAGGGGCGCGGGGAACTGCGCGACCAGCCCCAACGGCGCCGCACCCGCCCGATCACCCAACGCGGCACCCAGCTCCGCAGGCCCGGCCCCCGGCCCCGTAAGCACCGCCACCTTCCCCCGCGCCCGGCACACATTCACCGCCGTCCGCATATCCCGCCCATGCGCACTGACCACCACCGCGTCATCCCAGGGCACCCCCACCCGAGCGAACGCCGCGGCCACGGAGGACACCCCCGGCCGCACATCCAACGCACCGGAACCGAACCGCTCCGCCAGCACCCGCACGATCCCGAAGAACCCGGGATCACCGGAAGCCAGCACGACGACCCGGCTCCCCTTGTCGAAATGCCGTTCGATGACGTCCAACGCCGGTGCCAGCGGCCCGAGAACGACCCGCTCGGCCTCCGCGGGAATCGCCGCCGCGTCCAGATGCCGCCGCCCGCCCACGACCAGCCCGGCCCCGGCGAGCGCCTCCGCGGGCGCCGCCGACACCCCCGTACCCACGATCGTGATCACGTGCCGG
The DNA here is from genome assembly GCF_042669125.1 of Streptomyces sp. NPDC057253. Taxonomy (NCBI): domain Bacteria; kingdom Bacillati; phylum Actinomycetota; class Actinomycetes; order Kitasatosporales; family Streptomycetaceae; genus Streptomyces; species Streptomyces sp. NPDC057253. The sequence goes on from NZ_JBHUXV010000023.1 coordinate 107,236, forward strand.
CACCCTTCGCCGCCCGCAACGCCCGCCGCGCCTCCGGGTCGGCCTTGCGGTACCCGTGGAAGTGCCCGGGGTGGTAGAGGTGCGACCGCGTCCCCTCGGCGTCCAGCGCCGGGCCCACCAGGAACAGCGTGTGCTTCCAGAGCTTGTGCTCCTTGACCGTCTCCTCCAGCGTGCCGATCGTGCAGCGCACCATCAGCTCCTCCGGCCAGGTCGCCTGGTAGGCCACCACGACCGGGGTGGAGGTCGGATAGCCGCCCTCCAGCAGCTCCCGCACCAGCTGCCCGCTGCGCGCGGCGGACAGGAAGACGGCCATCGTGGTGCCGTGCTTGGCGAACTCCCGCACCTCCTCGCCGGGCGGCATCGGCGTCTTGCCGCCGCCGAGCCGGGTGAGCACGACGGACTGCGCGACCTCGGGGATGGTCAGCTCCCGCTGCGCGAGCGCGGCCACGGCCGAGAAGGCGGAGACCCCGGGCACGACCTCGGTCGCCACGCCGATCGCAGCGCACCGGTCGAGCTGCTCCTGCGTGCCGCCCCACAGGGCGGGGTCGCCGGAGTGGATGCGCGCCACCTTGAGCCCGGCCCCGTGGGCCCGCTCGTAGACCGCGACGACGTCCTCCAGCGACATGGTCGCCGAGTCGAGGATCTCCGCGTCCTCGCGGGCGTGTTCGAGGACCTCCGCCTGCACCAGGCTCGCGGCCCAGATCACGACGTCGGCCTCGGCGATGGCGCGCGCGGCACGGAACGTCAGCAGGTCGGCGGCGCCGGGGCCGGCACCGACGAAGGTCACCTTGCCGGTGGGGGCATCGGCCATGGAAATCGGTCCTCTCATCACAAAAGGTCGGGAAAGGTCTTACGGCTGCGGTCGGCGCGGTGGCCGGATGTGCGCGAACGGGGGTTGATCGGATACCAAGGCCCTATGGCGGTCTTCGTAGCGCTCGGCGCGTTCCTGATGACGCTGGCCGGCGGCTGGACGGCACAGCGGGTGACCGACCGCCGTCACCTGGTCCTGGGCCTGGCCGGCGGACTGATGCTCGGTGTGGTCGGCCTGGACCTGCTGCCGGAGGCGCTGCACGCGGCCGGCGACGAGGTCTTCGGCGTGCCCGCGGCCCTGCTGCTGTTCGTGGCCGGCTTCCTGCTGGCCCATCTGGTGGAACGTCTGCTGGCCGCCCGCCAGGCCGCGCACGGCGGCGACGAGCACGACGGCCGGGTCCCCGAGGTGGGGCTGACGGCCGCCGCCGCGATGGTCGGCCACAGCGCGATGGACGGCGTGGCGATCGGCGCCGCCTTCCAGGTGGGCGGCGGCATGGGCACGGCGGTCGCGCTGGCCGTCGTCGCCCACGACTTCGCGGACGGCTTCAACACGTACACGATCACGAGCCTGTACGGGAACGCCCGCCGCAAAGCCCTGATCATGCTGTTCGCGGACGCGGTGGCCCCGGTGCTGGGCGCGGCCTCCACCACCTTCGTGACCATCCCGGAGACCTTGCTCGGCTGCTATCTCGGCCTCTTCGGCGGCGCGCTCCTCTACCTCGCCGCGGCCGAGATCCTCCCGGAGGCCCACCACGAACACCCCGCCCGCTCGACCCTGCTGTGCACGGTCGCGGGGGTGGGCTTCATCTGGTTGGTGGTGGGCCTGGCGGGCTGACGCCGGGACTCTGAGGGGGATCACAATTTCCCACCCCGGGTGCCGTCGCGCCGGGCGGGCGCGATGAGCGTGGAGAGATACGGCAGGGGAGCCCCGTCGAGCTCGGCGGCCGACCGGATGGACTCGCCGTCCAGCCCCAGCGCCGATCCCCATACGGCGTCCTCGATCCGCCCGGTCTGCCGCAGCGCCTCGGCCACCTCGGCGGCCTGCCGCCCGAACTTGTAGGCGACGACGGTCCCCGGACCGTTGAGCGCGTCCTTCAGCACGGCGGCCCCCGCGGTGACCGGCACCAGCGTGAGCGGCTCGGTGCCCTCGGTCAGCACGGCACCCGAGCGGGCCGCGAGATCCTGCATGGCGGTGATGCCGGGCACGGTCTCGACGACCACGTCGGGGACCAGCTCGCCGATGGTGTGCGCGAGATAGGTGAAGGTGGAGTACACGTTGGGGTCGCCGATGGTGGCGAAGGCGACGCGGCCGTGGGCCCGCAGCAGCTCGGCGACCCGCTCTCCGGCGGCGTCCCAGGCGGCCTCGCGCCGGCCGTGGTCGCTGCGCTCGTTGAGGGCGAAGACGACCCGGAGGACCTTCTCCCGCGGCACGTAGTGCAGCACGGTGGCCTCGGCCCGCCCCCGCTCCCCGCCGTCTTTTCCATCAGATGCAGCCATGACGGGTACGACGACCACGTCGGCGGCGCGCAGGGCGTTGACCCCCTTGACGGTCACCAGCTCCGGATCCCCGGGCCCGACCCCGACCCCGATCAACCTGCTGCTGCTCATGACGTCCGGCACCTCTCCACGAACCGACGGGCGACACCGGGCTCCGAGGCCCAGTGCGTGTGCAGATAGCTCGCGTGCACACCGCGCTGTACGAATCCTTCGAGCCGCCGTTGAGGCGTGCGCACGCCCCAGGCGGCGACGTCCCCGGCGCCGGGCTCCACCACGGTCCGGTGGAACTCGTGCCCCCGCATCCGGGTCCCGGCCACGGCGAGCGAACTGTCACTGACGGCCACGGCGTCGCGGTACCCGAGCGTGAGCGCGTCCGTCATCCGCGCGTCGGCATCGAGGACCCCGGCCATGGGCTGCCCGTCCAGCTCCCGGCACAGATACAGCAGACCGGCACACTCGGCGGCGACGGGAGCGCCGGTCTCCGCGAGGGCGGAGACGGCTTTGCGGAGGGGTTCGTTGGCGGACAGCTCGGCGGCGTAGACCTCGGGGAAACCACCGCCGATGACCAACCCTGCGGTCCCGTCGGGCAGTTGCTCGTCCCGGAGGGGGTCGAAGACGACGACCTCGGCACCGGCGGCGGCGAGCAGCTCGGAGTGCTCGGCGTAGGAGAAGGTGAAGGCGGGTCCGCCGGCGACGGCGACGACGGGAGTTGGATCCAGCCCGTCCGGCGTTTGAGGACGAGGCCCTTCGGGCCGATGGGGGTCTGGG